>CALWBJ010000068.1 GCA_944376035.1 uncultured Clostridia bacterium
ATTGCGGTGACGATAGCGGTGAGGTCCCACCTGTTCTCATACCGAACACAGAAGTTAAGCTCACTGGCGCCGAAGATACTTAGCTGGAGACGGCTCGGGAAAATAGGTTGTTGCTGCATCCAGAAAAGCGAACCTGCAATTTTGCAGGTTCGCTTTTTATGTTTTAAAAACTACAAGACTATCAGGGGAAAGTTCATTTGTCGGTTTTTTATCAATTTTATGTTTAAATGCTGGAATTTTTTTTGTTTTAATTTATTATACTTTTAACTTCAATTTATGATAAAATCCTGATAATCAGCAACTGCTTTTATTTTTTTGCTTTATAAATTATTCTCTTGCTAATAAGTAATCAAGGGAAACTTTAAAATAAACAGCCAACTGATAACAAATTTCTAAGTTGGGAATAACATCGCCCTTTTTCCATGAGTTAATCAGACTTCGATAAATTCCGACGTCGGAAGCAATACTTCCGTACTTTTTATTTGCTTTATTTTTAAGTTCTTCTAATCTTAACTGAAACGAAAGGCCGTCTATTGTTTTTCTTTGGTAATTTTTATCTGAAAGACCGAGTAAATAATCTATAGATTCTTCTAGATAATCTGCAATTTTTATCAAAGTACGCGTACTCGGTATTACTCCGGCTTTTAATGCCCGAATTAAAATATCTTTACTTATACCTATATCTTTTGCAATTTCTACATTACTTCTGTTATCTCCAAGGAAAGATTTTGTTAATTTTTTCTGAAAAACAGATGAGACGTAAAAATCTATCTGATTATCATTCGACATTTTTATTAAATATCTCCGTTATTTTTATTAACAATATTCATTATTTTATTTATTTAATAATTTTATAAATTACTTATAAACTTATAATATTTAAAAAAGTTATAGGTTCAACTTTTTATAAAATCTGAAGATGTCTTTATGTCTTTTGGAAGAGAAAAAAACTTTTTCTTAAATTGGCGGGTAAAATAACTGAGATTGTTAAATCCCGATGAAAATGCCGCTTCCGTTACCGTTTTCCCCGAAGTAATCATGTCGTATGCCCGATTTAGTCTTAAATTCAACAGATATTCGACGGGTGTGGTCCCGCAATATTTTTTAAAAACCTTTATAAAATAAAATTTACTCATAGCCGCTTTTTTGCTTAAAAGTTCAAGAGTTATTGTATCGGCAAAATTTCTCTCTAAAAAATCGATTATTCTTCTTATTGTAAAAGTTTCGTAAGTTTGTTTTCTGTTTATTTCTTTATCGCAGGGAATTTGAGAAAAAAATTCCAGAACGAGGCTTTTTTGCCCTAAAAGATTGCCGTTTTTTTCTGCCGATTCCAGTTTTTCTAAAATATTGTGCATTATTTTGCATGATTTTGTATCCGCTTCAATAACAAAAGGGTAAAATACCTTTCCGAAAAATATATCCTTAATAATCTGGTCGCACTGTGAGTTTTTTACCGAAATAATATTTTCTTCGCTTAAAAAAAATACCGTGTATGTGCCTTTTTCCGTTTCTTTGTATCCGTGAAGGAAGCGGGAGGGCATTATCACTATGTCGCCTTTACCGTACCGATACTCTTTTCCTTCCGCAAACAGTTTTCCGTCGCTTCTGCAAACTACTATTTCGAAAAGGTCGTGCCAATGGGCGGGAACTTCAAGCAATTTGCCGCGCGCTCCTTTGGAAATTGTGATAAAAACCTCGTTTTTCTTAAAATCAAAGTCGGTTATTTCTTTCAGATATTCCATATAAAATACCTCGATAAATTCCTCACGGCGGCTAAAAAATTTTTCAAATGTGTCGCGCGGAAATTTTTACTGTTAGGCGCAAATTTACTGTTAATCGCAAATGACAAGTCGTATTATTATAAATATAATTATACCACAAAAAGCAATATAATGTTAAAAAAATACAATAAAATATGAGAATATTGCAAAAATATTTTATAAAATTAAAATATAATATTATTGATGTAAGCAATAGTATTAAAATTGAATATAAACTATTAAGCGTAAATCAAATTTAATACGTTTTAGTGAGGTAAATATGAGAACTCCCGATTTTGAAAACAATTTAAAAAAGGTTCTGACCAAAAAAGTGCCTGCCCGTCCCACTCTTTTTGAGTTTCTTATTTCCGAGGAAGCGGAGAAAGTTTTATCGGGCTACGAACTTAAAAACGACTCGGAAGAAGAAAAAATCAAGAGGAAAATTCTGGCATTTTATAATGCGGGATACGATTACGTACCTTTTATACCCGGGGATTTATGGTTTCCCGCGAACGAGCATAGGACGGCAGAAACATATTCTCTTAACGAAGGCGGAGTGATTTCCGACCGCGAGAGTTTTGAAAAGTACCCTTGGAAAGATATGAAAGACGTAAATTATTCGGTTGTTGAAACGGCAAGAAAATATCTTCCCGACGGAATGACCGTTCTGGCATACTGCCCCGGCGGCGTACTCGAAAACGCCATAGCACTTTGCGGATATGAAAATCTTTGCTATATGCTCATGGACGACAGGGAATTAGTGAAGGATATTTTCAGCAGTATAGGAAATCGCCTTGAAACACTTATCGGGCACAGCCTCGAATATGACTGCGTGGGAATGACTTTCGTCAACGATGACTGGGGATTTAAAAACAGCACGATGATATCTCACGACGACTTAAAAGAACTTATATATCCGCACTAAACGCGTATAGCGAAAATGACGCATGATAAAGGCAAGGTTACAGGTATGCATTCGTGCGGAAATTTTACGGGTATTTTCGAGGATTTATACGAGAAAATAGGCTTTGACGGAAAACACTCCTATGAAGATAATATAATGCCCGTAGAGGACGCTTACAGCCGTTACGGGGACAAGATAGCGGTTCTCGGCGGTATAGATATGAACTTTATGTGCAGGGCTGATGAAAAGGATATACAAAAGCGTTGCAGGAAAATGCTTGAAATGTCAGAAGGGAGAAGCGGATATGCTCTGGGTTCGGGGAATTCCGTTGCGCCCTATATGCCGTTAAAAAATTATTTCGCACTGCTTAAAACGGTAAATCCCGACCTTAAAATCGATAAATAATGGTCTTTAAAACAAAAGCGACTTTCGTTTATAACGGCTGATTCGCAAAATACCGTAAACTGCGTTTTAAGAGAGATTTTTTATATATTATTGTATATTTTTCACGGCGATACGACAAATTCTTATCGTATCGCCGTGATTTTTATTTACGGGAAAACTTTCTGCGGTTGACAAAAAGTTTATTATAAATTAAAATATATCTGAAAATATATATACAAAAATTTAAGATTGATTAACTGCGTAAAAATAATAATACGGTAAGCAATAAGCAGTACGTTCATTTAATATATAAGAAAAACAGCGTTAATTTTATCGCATATAACGGGTGAAAACGCTAAGGAGAAATTATGAGAGAGCATAACGGAAAGATTTACAGAGAGGGCGAGTCTCACGATATAAAAGAACTTCTTGAAATAGTAAAAATACTGCGCGGGGAAAACGGCTGCGAATGGGACAGGGCGCAGACTCACGAATCAATGAGAGAATGCCTGAAAAACGAAACCGAAGAAGTGATAAAGGCTATTGATAATAAGGACAGCGAAAATCTCTGTGAAGAATTGGGAGACGTCCTTTTACAGGTGCTTATGAACAGCGAGATTG
>CALWBJ010000069.1 GCA_944376035.1 uncultured Clostridia bacterium
ACTTCCCTCTCTTTCTGATAAATCACGTATGCTCTTAATAAACAAACTTTTATCAGCCTCCTCGTAAACATCCTGACTCAAAGGCCTAAATGCGGTAACTGCGTTTGCAAAGTTAGCCATATAACGCGCAGCATCATCACTCGCTATAAATCTCAAAAATAATTCAACAATGTCTTTTTTCTCAGAATTTTCATTTACAACAAAGACCATTCCCTGACCATAATCGAAATAAATCAGACGAGCGTCTTTAATTCTGTTAATTTTACTTTCCTTTTCTTCTTTAGTCGCTCCTATAATCACAGAGTACGGCGCACTTTCGATAATACTAATTATTTCGTCATTCGTCTTTCCTTCGTCAATCGATTTTACTATTTGAGAAAGTACCTTATCACATTTATCTGCGTCTTTACCGTCTTTCCCGTCAAGTTTTAAGTCTATGCCAAGCTGAGATATAATTGGCGTAGGTATCATTTCAAGTTTATACATACTGTCTTTATAGTTTGCTATCATTTCATTTTGCAACCACGCACCGTTTGACATAAAGAAAGCCTTATCGGTAAGGAAATTATGCTGCGCGTTCCCGTGCGACATGTTCGCCGTGCCGTCAACAGCATAGTCGAGATTGAGAAGGGTATCCATTACGGTCAAACTGTACTCGAAACCTTTGTTGTCATAATGCTGCATCGCTTTTATCGGATCCCCATCTATCGGAGTCATTCCCACCCATGCTCTGTAAGCAGCTGTGCCATCATATTGCGCCGCCAGGACATCTTCAACAGGTTCCCAATAATTTGTATTCATTCCTGCCCAAGAAGAAGGATATACTCCGCTCTCTACCCCTTTTGGACCTTGTTGATTAAAAATATTTTCAAGTTCTTTAGTAGTATAAGGAACCGAAAAACCTTTAGACTCTAAAAGTTCTTTATTGACAATGAGCCCTCCGGGCATAGAAAAAGAAGGAAAAAGAAAATATTTTCCGTTACTTTCTTCATATTGTCCTTCATAGTACATATAATCTATATAGCCACCTTTCAGTTTTTCACCTATAGTTTTACTTTCTTCTGTTTTATCTGTTTTAATAGGTTTTTTATCGTAAATACTTTTAAGGTCCGCGGCAAGTTGCCTATTTTCCGCGCGCGAATGAGTAGCCAAAGCAACAGTGTTTAATGCTCCCGTAAAATAGAAGTCAACTTTATTTTTGTCTCCGAGCATAAGTTCTTCGCAAACAACAGAACCTTGAACCGTGGAATCTGATTGTACAATATTTATTTTGTAATTTTCTTCAAAATACATTTCTTCGAACTTCGAAGATACTGCCTTAAACCACTCATCTCCGTAACCCGACTTATAAACCTTTACATTCAATACGTTGGGTTCATCAATCGTTCCGTCGCCTTTACAAGCCGTAAAGAACGGCAAAGCCATCGCCATGACCAATACTATGACCATCAATTTAAGTAACTTCTTCATCATTTTTTCTCTCCTTATTATTATTTCATATATATAAATATATATATTTCAAAATTTAATAAATCCGACAAAGCCTTTTGTTCAATCGTAAAATGATTGAACAAAAGGGTATACCCTTTTAAATTCCTTTATTTTTTTTAACGCAATTTATTTGAAAATATGTTTTTATCATAACACATATTTTTTACAAGCGATAGAGCAATATTTACCACATCTTTACACAATTTTGACATAAAAATTTTGATTTAAATTGATTTAATATGTAAATAAATCAAAATTTTATAAAGAAAAAAATAATAATTTTATTAAAATATTGACATATTTCTTTAAATTTAATATAATTTATATACTATTTTTACAATTAAATTTTAAGGAAATAAAAAAATGACAGAAAGTGAAAAAAGTAAATATTATGTAAAAATCAACTCAGAACCCGTACAGCAAATACTTCAAGTCACCTCAATACCCACTATTTTTTATTTTCAATACAATGATAAATTTACTTTCCGTGGAGAATGTCATGAGGCGTGGGAGTTTTCATTTGTAAACAACGGAGAAATAGAAATTATTAATGAAGGAATATCTCATTTTGTAAAGCCATGCCAGATATATATACATAAACCTATGTCTTTTCATCAAGGTCGTTCAAATGGTGTACGTTCATCTTCTTTTGTAATTTCTTTTTTATGCGATTATAAACCGTTATATGATATCGCAGACAGGGTTATTACCTTAAATAAATCCGAGCAAGATTTAGTAAAGTATTTTTATGATTTCGCACTAGCCACAAGAGAAAAAAATATTACAAAATGTTGGTTCAGCAACTGTATAGATAATAAAATAACGGAATTTATCGGTTCCGAACAAGTGCTCAAAAATATATTCGAAATACTTTTACTGTCTTTGTTAAATAACCATAGAGAACGTCAAAATAATGAAAATGATTATAATATCACTCAAAAAACGCCTAATACTTCATTGATAACTATTGTCAACAATTTTATAAAAAAAAATATTATGAAAAAAATTACAATAAAAGATATATCGAATGCTTTACATTATTCAGAATCATACCTTTGCCGTACATATAAAAAACATACTTCTAAGACAATTATTGAAGCAATTTACTTTGAGAAAATAAAAATCGCACAAGAAATGATTAGCGACACCGATAAAAATTTATCATTAAAGCAAATAAGCGAGACTTTAGAATTTGATTCAGTACAATATTTTACACATGTTTTTAAGAAAGTAACAGGTCTTACACCGGGGCAATTTCGAACAATGCTTATAGCTTCAAACGTTTTTTATAACGCTCTTTAATATTTGGAGTGACTATCAAAAAATTATTTTGCGTTGAATATTTTTTTACATTTGATTTAAATTAAAATTATATAAATCTGTAAAAAACTCAATTTGGCTAAATGGCGTGTGCTTGTTATATACAAGTGGCGTCGCTTCGCTCCGCCAGACAAGCACACGCCACAAACAAAACAACGTGGCATAAAAGTATACGAAAACTAAGCGGAGGTCCGCGCTAATCCGCTCGCGTTCCCTCCGCTTATTCGTTTATTCGTAGTACCTTTTAATGTGCCATCTTTGTTTTTTCATTTTAGGCGTGAGAATTTATCTTATCTCTTACCTTTTATCGGAGCTGTACATATACTCCTCTCAAACAACAGTCTTAAAATCAATAAATTTTTAAAATTGGTAAACAGAATTTAATGCGATTAATTTAGGATTGATTTTAAGGTCATAAATTGATTTACTCCTCAACTTGCCTTTCTTCGGCGCATTTTCGCATACTCCTCTCAAAAGTAAACGGTCGTTAAAATCGTTTAACTGTACTCGTAGCCTCATTCTATCCCGGGGACGGATTCTTTTCCGTCCCCGGCTTTTTCTTATCTCTAAAGTCTCTTTTAACTTTCACCACGATTTTATCTCTTTTCCGTTGACTTTTGAATAATAAATTTAAGGTTTTTGTTTTCTATCCGTCATATGCTCCTCTTTTGCCTGCCGAAAGGCAATTTTGTTTCGGAGGTATTAAAGATGGTAGAAAGAAAAAAGGGTTTTGAAATATTTATTGAAGATAATATTTCGGAACATAACGTTATGCGTATGGGCGAACTGTTAGCATTAAACGCTTTAAGGGTTATGTGCAGATATGAGAATTTTCACGGAATGTATGCTGATATCGTAAGAGATATTCAGTATAAGGACTTAGAGGGATATATTCTTACTGACAGTTATGATTTGGCACAGGAAGCGGCTATGTTTTTATGCGGGTATATAGGAAAGAACGTATATGATACTTGTATAGAAACTAAAAGCGGTAAGACTTATACTATAAGGAGATTATGTTCAAAGGTAGTATGCCACAAGATATATGAGATATTGAAGATAAGAAAGAATACAGAGAGAGCGGAAGACTTACATAAGAGCAGAGAGCCTTACGTATTACTTGAAGAAAAGAAAGAAACCGATTACACGAAATATGATGAGATACTATCCAAACTCAACCTTACAAAAGAAGAGAAAGAAATGTCACTTTTCTGGTAATACACAACATTATGGTTACTGTCTGTAACAACCTCAATATTCTCCCATTCGATAGTTGTCTGGGAGGATGCTGAAACAGCCATCTGGGTACAAAAAAGTACTGAAATCA
>CALWBJ010000070.1 GCA_944376035.1 uncultured Clostridia bacterium
TTAAGTCCGTACGCATCAATCACCCGATAGCCTCTATAATTTTCAATTAAGTACTTTAAAATCTTGTAAATTTCTTCGCTTACCCCCATCCCCATTCCGACAGAGATGCTGCTATAAGAAAGAAATCCGGAAAGTGTTTTTTCATCAAAAATCATACCCTCTCCGTTATCCGGCACGGTCTCCATTATGCACTCGGGAATTCTTGCAGAATATACTCCGTATAAACTTTCCGGAACGGCTAAGGTGCAATAGCCCGCTCCCGCGCGCAAAGCGCAAAGAGCGCTATAAGAAAGCAAAATGCTGCCCGGGAATTTTTTACTCCCTCCTATAACCAGCGCTTTTCCGAAATTTCCTTTATTCACATTCCGTTTTCTCTTTTCGAAAAATACTTTCGCGTCATCGCCGCTAAGTCTATACGCATAGTCTTCTCCCCATATACTTATCCCTATATCCTTTGCTATCACTTCGCCCGAATAATCGGGACCGTCGTTCAGAAAATGGCCGAGTTTGTATTCCTGTATCGCTACCGTTAAGTCAGCCTTAACCGCAGTTCCCATCGGCTTTCCCGTATTTCCGTTGAGTCCGCTCGCTATATCGCAAGCAACGATAAAAGCGCCGCTTGCGTTTATCTTTTCTATTGCCGTTTTATATTTTCCCTCAACTTCTCTGTTCAGCCCTGTACCGAAAATACAGTCGACTATAATATCAAACTTCATATCAAGCATTTTGAAAATTCCGTTTGATACCGAAAGAGTATTGACTGAAAATCCGTGTATTCCTGAAAGTACGGACGCTATCACTTCCCCGTCTTTACCGTTATTCCCTTTCCCCATACATACAAGCACTCTGCCGCCACGAAATCTTCTTGTTATTTCTTCCGCAACGGCACGGCCTGCGCGTTCAATAAGTATTTCTTCCGAAATGCCTAATTTTTCAATAGTGTACCTGTCCGCCGCCTGTATTTGTTCAACAGATAGTATCCTCTCCATCGTTTACCTCCTTTAATCTGGATATGGCACTTTCCGCCTCCTCGTATGAAAAACCTTTTCCGATAAGATACCTGAAAGTTTTAGAAAAATTTTCGGGTGTCTTTTCCTTATTCTTAAAGTGCTTTTCTGCCAAGGCGAACGCTTTGGCTTCCATATCTATATCGGTTTGGTCAAATGCTTTTTCTATATCTTTTTTGGATATACCTTTGGTCATCAATTTAAAATCCGAAAGTCTTTTACCCTGTAACCGAGTACTTTCCAGATACCTTTTAGCATATTCTACATCGTCGATATATCCGTATTCTTTTAATTTATCAACCGCATAATAAACGGCTGTGTCGGAAAAGCCTTTACCTTTTAAATAATCGACTACCTGTTTTTTGGTCTTGAACGATTTTTCAACATAAGAGGCCGCTTTGTTGAGAGCCAAACCGTTTTCGTTTTCCTTAACCGTTACGCTTAACTCGCTTTCACTGATTTCCATTCCGACTTTAAGTCGGCTTTTTATTACCGTTTCAAGAGTAACCGACGCTTTTAATTCCCCGTCTACATAAATATCGCAACGGTTTTTGTATTTTGAATTCGATGTTATTGAAGTGATTTTTCCCATTTTTTCACCTGAAAGGAAAATATCCGTTCTTATTTATTTTTATTTCAATATTTCCGCAAAAAAGGTCATTCAGTTTATTTTTGTATTCTTCCGTTAATTCTTCTCTCACCGCTATATCCGCTTTTACCCTATCGGTAAATTCAGTATTTAAGACGGGAATTTTTTCTTTTTCTGTAAATTTTAAGAGTTTAGAGTACCCGTCGTAACTGAAATAAAGACTTATATAGTCTGCAAAACACATTTCAGATATCTCCGCCTTGTCAAGACATTCCGACACAGAGCCTCCGTATGCTCTTGTAAGTCCGCCCGTACCGAGTTTTATTCCTCCGAAATAACGGGTTACCACAACGGCAGTTTTAAATATCTTTCTGTTTTTCAATACTTCAAGCATCGGAAGTCCCGCCGTTCCCTGAGGCTCGCCGTCATCGGAAAATTTTTGATTAAGACCTTTATCGTCAGATATATACGCAAAGCAATGATGGTTTGCAAGAGAATATTTTTTTCTGATTTCCTCGATAAAAGCCTTTGCGTCTTCTTCTCCCTCAACGCCTTTCATTTCGCATATAAATTTAGAACGCTCGATTATTATTGTATTTTCAAATCTTCCCGTAACGGTCAAATATGATTTCCCCATTAAAAATTTATCCTTTTATGAAAATATTACAACAATTTTATTCTGTTTTACTTAATTTTTGCCCCTGATGGTGAAATAAAGCAGTTTATTAGTTTAAGTTAAATATTTTTATTTAAATTAAAATCTTTATCAGAAATTTTGAATAAACCGCCGAAATACATTATTCGGCGGTTTAAGTCAGATTATATTTCGCATTATGTTGCGGATCAAATTTCAGTTTTTAAGTTCTGCAATCTGCTTGATGAGTTTAACTCTCATATCGAGATATTTATCGAGTTTCGCACGCTCCGCATCAACCAAAGATTTCGGCGCTTTATCCAAAAATCCGTTATTAGCCAGTTTACCGCTCGCCCGCTTTATTTCGTTTTCGACGTTTTCGAGTTCCTTTCCGAGTCTTGCCGCTTCTTTTTCTATGTCAACAAGTTCTCCGAGCGGTACGAATAATTCCGCCCCGTCGATTACCTGCGACACGGTCTTTTCATTGATTGAACGGCTGTCGTCTATAAATTCTATTCTGTCAACACCCGCAAGTTTTAAAATATATACCGATGCGTTCTTTATCGTCGTCTTGTTTTCCGTCTTAACAAAAAGCGTTACCTTTTTGGAAGGTGCCGCGCCCGTCTGGGCTTTTATATTTCTTACGCTCTTTATTATTTCTTTTATCGGTTCAATTTCCTTTATACTTCTTGCATAATTCAATTTTGAATTATACCTCGGGAAATCGGCAAGCATGAGCGCGCCGTTATTACCCGGCATACTTTTATATATCTTTTCGGTAATAAAGGGAACAAACGGATGAAGAAGTTTCAATATTCCGTCAAGTACATATACAAGAACGCTTACCGTGCTGTCTCTCGCCGCGTCGTCCTCACCGTAAAGTACGGGTTTGGTAAATTCAATGTACCAGTCGCAGAAATCGCTCCAAACAAAATCGTAAAGATTGGCAAGCGCAATTCCGATTTCGTACTTTTCCATATTGACCGTTACTTCTCGTATCGTCTTATTATAACGACTGATTATCCACTTATCCGCAAGGCTGAGTTTGCAAGATTTTAAATCTTTTATATTTTTTCCTTCCGCATTGAGAAGAACAAATCTGGACGCGTTCCATACTTTGTTCATGAAATTTCTCGCGCCTTCTATCTTCTCGTCGGAAAAACGCATATCGCTGCCGGCGGCAACGCCGTTAATAAGTGAAAACCTCAAAGTATCTGCGCCGTATTTTGCAATTATTTCGGTCGGGTCTATACCGTTACCCAAGGACTTACTCATTTTACGGCCCTGAGAGTCTCTCACAAGTCCGTGAATAAGCACGTCTTTGAAAGGTATGCGTTTGATGTGTTCAAGACACGAGAATATCATGCGCGCTACCCAGAAGAATATTATGTCATAACCTGTTATCAGAACGTCGGTGGGATAGAAATACTTCAAATCCTCCGTCATGTCGGGATAACCGAGTGTGGAGAACGGCCAGAGCGCAGACGAAAACCAAGTATCAAGCACGTCTTCGTCCTG
>CALWBJ010000071.1 GCA_944376035.1 uncultured Clostridia bacterium
AGAAAAGCACTTTTGCCAAAAGAAAGGAAATAGCGGTGGGAGAAGCTATAATAGCGCGTATTAATATCGGCGAATACAACGGCAGAAAGTCAAAGACGTTCGAAAGAATTAACCGCTGCACTTTCCCCGAAAACTTTGAGAAAAAAGACAGGTATAAAAAATCCGCGCCCAAAAATTATAAAACGGTATTTCCATCGCCTGCCACAACCGTAAAGATAGCGAGCGTTTTTGATGAAAAGGATTTTATACCCGCCGATCTTAAAGGCACCGATTACGTTGTGTTCGATATCGAAACGACGGGCTTAGACCTGATGAGCAACGGAATAACCGAGATAGGCGCGGTAAAAATCAAAGACGGTAAAATATCCGAACAGTTCACAAGCCTCATAAAACCCGATTATCCCATAACCGACGAGATAGTAAAACTTACGGGAATAACCGAAGAAATGGTAAAGGACTCGCCGAAAATATCTTCAGTCATACCCGATTTTATGAAGTTTATCGAAGGAGCGGTGCTGGTAGCGCATAACGCCGAGTTTGACCTTAAATTCATGAAGCGGTTTGCTTCCGCCGACGATTACGAGATTAAAAATAAGGTAATGGATACGCTGGAATTAAGCCGTAGTCTTATAAAAGGAATGACACGTTTTGACCTTCATACCGTCGCCGATTATTTCGGGATTGCATTCCATCATCACCGCGCCCTTTCGGACGCTTATGCCACGGCGGAAGTGTTCATAGAACTCATGAAAATAAAAGATAAAAACGGCTGAAAGCAGATTAATGCAGAACTTTACGCGATTAAAAAGTAACTTGTTTTTTAAAAAAGAAATTTTCGTTTCAGTTTTTTGCAGAACCGGATTTTTGTAAAAATAAAATGTTTAAATTAAATATTGTGGCAAGTTATGCGGAAAACATTTAAAAAGCGTGTAAAAAATAATAAAAATCGTGAAAAATGCTTGCAAAAGTCAGTTAATTATGGTAATATAATTACTGTTGACATACATGCTTGACTTATGAGAACGGAAAATCCGTTCTCATATCTTTTTGTAAGGGCAAAAAACCTTGTCGCAGTTGATTAAAATTGCATACACGGTTTGACTATGCGAAAATTTAAAGGCATAAAAGAGGGTAAAAATGAAAGTAAAATCCGATGAGGAAATTCTTGCGGTGTGCCGTGCCGTCGGCGATAAAATGGGCGTAAAAACGGTAGAAGTGCAGTTTAAGCAGGGTAAGAATCCGTCGCTTACGGTATTTATAGACAAGGAGGGAGGAGTGGATCTCGATTGCTGCGAGGCTTATCATAACGCTATCGACGCTCCGCTCGACCAACTTGACCCCACATTCGGTATGCCGTATACGCTTAACGTTTCAAGTCTCGGCATAGACCGACCATTTAAGACCGAAGAGGATTTTATTTCTCATATCGGCAAGAGGATTGAGGTAAAACTCGCAAATTCCGTTAAGGGCAAAAAGTTTTACGACGGAATTTTAACTTCTTACGACGGAAAAAACGCTTCCGTTAAAGTGAACGACAAATTTACGTTTACCGTCGATATGAAAAACGTGGTAAAAATGAACGAGTATATTGACTTTGAATAAAGCGGAAGACTTAACGATGAAAAACAGTAAATTTAAAAAACTGAATTCGGAAATTTAAGTATAAATCATAAATCAGTAATTATAAAAACAGTAATTCGCTAAAAAATAACGAGGAGAAAAACAATGGTAAATCAGGATTTCTTTGCAGCGCTCGAAGATTTGGAAAGAGAAAAGGGTATTTCCCAGGCGGAATTTATTTCCGCATTGGAAAACGCGCTTGTGTTTGCGTATAAAAAATCCACGGGCGACGTAAGCGGTATCTCCGTGAAACTCAATCCCGAAAAGAAAACTATAAAAATTTACAGTGTAAAGAACGTTGTGGATGAAGTTACCGATCCCGAAAAGGAAATAAGCGTTGCAGACGCCTGTGAAATTAAGAAGAGTTACAAGGCGGGAGACGTAATATCTACCGAAATAGCGCCAAAGAATTTCGGAAGAATCGCGGCGCAGACGGCAAAACAAGTCGTCATGCAGAAATTAAGGGAAATAGAGCGTGCGAACACCGTAAGCGAGTTTGAAGACAAGGAAGGAGAACTTATGGCGTGTACGGTCAGGCGCATAGAAGACGGTAACGTATACGTGGAGATAGGCGGGAATCAGATAGAGGGCGTGCTTTCGCCGAAAGATCAGGTACCGGGCGAGAAATATGAAATAAACCAGAAACTTAACGTATTTGTCAAGCGTGTGAAAAATACGGGTAAGAACGCTCAGATTATGGTATCGAGAACTGCTACCGGTCTTGTCAAGCGCCTGTTTGAGAACGAAGTGCCCGAGATTAAACAGGGAGTTGTAGTAATTAAGGGGGTAGCGAGAGAGCCGGGACAGAGAACCAAAATTGCAATATACAGCGACGATCCTGCGGTTGACGCAGTGGGCGCTTGCGTCGGTAACAAGGGCGCAAGGGTCAACGCTATCGTAGCAGAACTCGGCGGAGAGAAAATAGATATCATTCCGTGGAGCGAGAATCCTCTGGAATTTATAGCCAAGGCATTGTCTCCCGCGAAAGTTATAAAAGTAATGCAGTTGGAAGGCGAGAACAGCGCACGCGCGATAGTTCCCGACGATAAACTGTCGCTTGCAATAGGCAGAAACGGTCAGAACGCAAGGCTTGCCGTACGTCTTACAGGTTGGAAAATCGACGTAAGAAGCGAAAGCAGCGTATTTGAAGATACAGACACGGCGAACGGTGAAACATCGGGAAATGAAGGCGGCGAAGAAACTCAGATATAAAATTTTATAAGGTCTGCCGTTTGTCCTACTTAATATAGTTGTCTGAAATTTTATACGCGGCGCTATATTTTGAAGAGATTGGTTTTGGCTATATCAAGTTTAACTTTTTACATTGTTCGGTCTTACTGAAAAAATTTATAATATATTCTTAAAATATTCTTCTGCCGAAAACGACGTATGCAGGCAGTGAGGCGGAAAAATTTACAACATTAAAGGTGAATATGGAAAAGAAAGTTCCGATGCGCACGTGTATAGCATGCCGTGTATCCAAGCCCAAGAGGGAACTGATAAGGGTTGTTAAAAACGGCGAGATTATAGGGCTCGATCTTACGGGTAAGATGAACGGACGCGGAGCATATGTGTGCAACGACAAAGCATGTATAACGAAGTTGTGTAAGCAAAAACTTCTAAATAAAGTTTTTTCCTGCGCGGTAGACGAGGCTGCATATAAGCGCATCGAGGAGGAGTTTCTTGGAAAAGAAAAGTAAGGCGGCGACGTTTATCGGTTTTGCCGTTAAAGCGCGGAAGTTGAGAACCGGTCTGAACACGGTTGGAACTTTAAAACGCGCGTATCTGATACTGCTGTGCAGGTCGGCGAGCGCAAACAGTCTTGACGAGGCAATCAAACTTAAAAAGAAGTATAACTGCAAGTTGATTAAGAGCATAAGCGCCGATTTATGCGATTATATTTACACGGACAACGTTAAAATCGCGGCGGTTACGGATAAATCGCTTGCGGACGCTATATTAAACAATAAGGAAAACGATTTTATAGAGATAGGACAGGAGATTCAAAATGGCTGAAAAGAAAGAAAAACGCAATGAGAATATTAAAAGGATCAATGACCTTTTATCAGGCGACTCGTTCGGAAGTTTGCAGGCTTTGCTTTCCGCTTCGGAAAAGGCGGTAAAGTCTATAAAGAGCGCGCTTGAAGAAAAAATAAAATCGTTCGAAGAAATAAAAAAAGCCAGAGCGGCGGCGGAGGCGGCTGAAAACGCAAAAGCGGCAGAGTCCGATGTTGCAATAGAGACTAACGTCACGGCAGAAGAGTCGGTTTCGGAGAGGAAGAACGAACCGGACAGATCGGCGGCTTCCGAAAAAGAAGAAAAACCTGCCCGCGCCGAGAATGAAAAAGCCGAAATTATAAAATCCGAATCTGAATCGGAAGTTGATAAAACAGAGGCTGCCGATAAAGTTGACAAAAAAGAGTCTGAATTAAAAGGTTCGGAAAAAACCGAAATAAAATCGGAAGTAAAGGCCGAAGCAAGAGAAGAAGTAAAGGCAGAAGTCAAAAGGGCGGAAAAAGTATCTTCCGCTCCCCGTGCCGAAGTTTCTAAGGCAGAACAACGCGAAACAGTTTCGGAAGAAAAAACTCCCGTGCCTGCCGGCCGAGAAGTAAAAAACGAAAAGGCTGAAAGTCATTCTTCGGAAAACAATAAACCTGTTCAGCAGGTCAGAAAAGCCGAATACGTCGTGCCTGAAAGACCTTCGTTCATTGTAAGAAGAGAAGGCCCGATTCGCCCCGCGCAGGACAGCAGACAGGGTTCGCAGAAGGACAGACCGAGAAACGAGTACCGCCCGGGCGGAGCGGGGTTCAGAGATAAAAACGGTGCTCCCGGTTCGTTCAGGGATCGTCCCGCGGGTCAGGGCGGTCAGCGTCCGTTCGGTCAGGATTTCAGAAAGGACGGTAAACCCGCTGGCGGATTCAATAAAAAACCACGTGAAACTTACGTTGCTCCTCCCGTTATACCTACGGGAGACAAACGCTCGTTTACCAAAAAGAAACAGAGCGGAGAAAAACAGTACGAAGATAAACATTCGATAAATAAGCGCGCGCTTATTAAAAATCAGGTCAGTATTGAAGACTTTGACGAAAATAAGACAGGTTACAGGAAATTCCGTCCCGTAAAGAAAAATAAAGAACAGACGGAAAAAACGGCCATAAAAATCGAGAAAGCAGTAATTAACAGTGAAATCATTCCCATCAAGGTGCTTAGCGAAAAGATAGGTATCACAGCAGCGGAAATTACCAAGCGCCTTTTCAAAGAGGGAATAATGAAGACCATAAACGATTCCGTGGATTTCGATACCGCCGCATTCATAGCGGTTGACCTCGGCATAGAACTCGAACTCAAACTCGACAAGACTGCGGAAGACGTTTTGAGTGAAGGATTCGAAAGCGAAGCGGACGACGCTTCGAAACTGGTTACGCGTCCTCCCGTTGTTACGGTCATGGGACACGTCGACCACGGCAAGACTTCGCTCTTAGACAGAATCAGAAAGACTAACGTTACCGCAGGCGAGGCGGGCGGTATAACGCAGCACATAGGCGCTTATCAGGTTAGCGTCGGCGGAAAGACCATAACTTTCCTCGATACGCCCGGACACGCCGCATTTACCGCAATGCGTGCGAGAGGCGCGCAGGCGACGGATATAGCAATACTTGTTGTTGCCGCAGACGACGGGATAATGCCGCAGACCGTAGAGGCTATAAACCATGCCAAAGCGGCGAATGTTCCGGTTATTGTCGCTGTCAATAAAATAGATAAACCTGAGGCTAATATAGAAAGAATCAAAACTCAACTTACCGATCACGGACTTCTTCCCGAAGAATGGGGCGGCGACGTTATTGTATGTCCTGTTTCGGCAAAGACGGGAGAGGGCATTGATAATCTTCTTGAAAATATTAACCTCATTGCAGAAATAAAAGATCTTAAAGCCAATCCCGACAGGAAAGCAAAAGGCGTTGTTATAGAAGCGAAACTCGATCAGAGTAAAGGTCCGATTGCGACTATCCTTATACAGAACGGTACTTTAAAAGTGT
Source organism: uncultured Clostridia bacterium (assembly GCA_944376035.1). Classification (GTDB taxonomy): domain Bacteria; phylum Bacillota; class Clostridia; order Christensenellales; family Borkfalkiaceae; genus UBA1259. Next base: position 5,658 of record CALWBJ010000071.1, read on the forward strand.
CAGACAGCGTAGTAGTCGGCACGGTTACGGGTAAGATAAGGGCGATGAGCGACGATAAAGGAAGAAGAGTCTCGAGCGCCGGTCCGTCCATGCCCGTATCCATAATGGGGCTTGACGACGTTCCAAACGCTGGCGATATTCTCTATGCCGTCGAACAGGAAAAACTTACAAAATTAGTTGCGGAAGAACGCAGAAATAAAGAGCGCGAGAGCATGATAAAAGCCTCGCAGAAGGTTACGCTTGACGACGTATTCAACAAGATTTCCGAGGGCGAGATAAAGGGTCTTAACATTATAGTCAAAGCCGATGTTCAGGGTTCTGTCGAAGCGGTTAAACAGTCGCTCGAAAAACTTTCCAACGAGAATGTTAAAGTCAATGTTATTCACGCCGCGGCAGGCGCTATAAACGAATCTGATATAATGCTTGCGGAATCTTCGCATGCAATTATAATCGGTTTCAACGTCCGTCCCGATTCCAACGCAAAACAGGTTGCAGAAAGAAGCGGAGTAGACATCAAACTTTACAGAGTTATATACGAGGCCATTGAAGACGTCGAAAAAGCGCTTAAAGGTATGCTTGCTCCTAAATTTACCGAAATTTATCTCGGAAAAGCCGAAGTGCGCGAAGTGTTTAAGATTTCGGGCGTCGGTCAGGTCGCAGGTTGCTATGTAACCGAAGGCAAGATTTCAAGAAACGGAAAACTGCGTATTTACAGAGACGACGTTATGATTTGCGAAGGAAACGTTCTGCAACTCAAACGTTTTAAAGACGACGTAAAAGAAGTGGCGCAGGGATTTGAATGCGGTATATCGATTGAAAAGTTCAACGATATAAAAGTCGGAGATTTCATCGAATGCTATCAGGTAGAAGAGCAGAAGGCTTAACGGAGGGGTTATGAACGGCAGAGTCAGTCGTACGGATAAATTAAACGGCGAATTTCAGAAAGAGATTTACGAAATCATTTCCAGGCGTTTAAAAAATCCGCTTATAACCGAAATGTTCAGTATCGTAAAGGTGGACGTGTCCAAAGACTTGTCTTATGCGAAAGTTTACGTCAGCGTGTTTTCGGTAAACGCCGCGAAAAAAGAAGCAACTTTCAATGCTATAAAAGACGACGCGAAAAGAATAAGACATGAACTTTCTAAAACTATGCATACGAGAACGGTTCCCGAATTGCATTTTATAGCCGACGATTCTATGGAATACGGCGATAAAATGGATAAACTTTTCAAAAAAATCGGAGAGTCTGAAAAAGCGGACGATAAGACCGAAGATAATAACGACGATAAATGACGTTTGGTAAAATTATTTTAAAATATAAATTTTGCGTTAATTTAAAATCGTAAATTATAAATTCGTATACTTTACGAATTAAAAATCTATATAGAAATTATTTAAGTAATGATATAAAGAGGTTTTATTTTTGATAGAATTAAACGTACTTGCGGAAAAACTTAAAAACGAGAAAAGCGCGGCGATATTTTGCCATGTACGACCGGACGGGGACAGTATAGGAAGCGCGGCGGCTCTTGCCGCCGCGCTTGAAAAATGCGGAGTTTTATGCGATGTTTATTGCGATGACTCCATACCCGAAAAATTTTTATTTTTATCGCGCGCCCAAAAAATAAAGCGGGATTTTCCGTCCGTACACGCTTATTCCGCGCTTGTTGCCATAGATTCGGCGGACTTAAACCGTCTGGGTACTTTTTCTTCGGCATTTTTGTCATTCCGCAACACTTATAATATCGACCATCACGTTTCAAATACTTTTTATGCAAAAGTAAATTACGTTTTTGACTGTTCGAGTAACTGCGAGAACGTCTTTCGCCTCATAAAGGCGCTGGGCGTTAAGACGGATTCAGAGATCGCAAATCTTCTTGCCATGGGTATTCTTACGGATACCGGAAACTTTAAACATAAAAACGTTACGGCAAACACGCTTTTTACGGCGGGAAAACTTGTTGAGAGCGGCGCGGACTTAAACAGTCTCAGTTACCGTATGTTTTCCGCACAGAGCAAGGAGCGCGCCGCGCTGTTTGCATTCGTTATGGGAAAAATAAGGTATTTTCTTGACGGCAAAACCGCACTTATCACCGTAAGACTTGCAGATTTTGAAAAATTCGGCGCTAAGCAGTGGGAGACCGAAGGATTTATAGATTTTATCACGGGTATAGAGGGCGTGGAAGTCGGCGTTTGCATGATGGAGAGCGAAAAAGATAAGTTCAAAGTCAGTTTTCGCTCGAAAGTGACCGACGTAAATCTCGTGGCAGGCGTTTTCGGCGGAGGCGGTCATACTCTCGCCAGCGGCTGTATGATAAACGCCGAATACGAGGACGCAGTGGACAGAATTATCTCAGCGGTAAAAAGATTTATCGTTGAGTGATTAAAATAAAATAGGTTTATCCCGCTGTATCTATATAAGTTTGCATTACACTACAAGATTTTTTCTGTTGAATATTTGTTAAGCCACTTTGCAGGTTATTCGGCGGAATCTTTAATATTTATATCTATATTTATATCTATATTATAAATTATATATTTATACAAATTTATAAGTTTATTGAATTTATAAGATTGTTATAAATTTTTTATTTATCGGATTGCCGATAAAATTTTAATAAAACGCGATAAAAAGGCTGATTATGAACGGTTTTATAAATCTTATAAAACCGCAGGGCATGAGTTCTGCGTACGCCGTGGGAGCGGTGAAGAAAAAATATAATTGTCCGTGCGGGCATATGGGAACGTTAGACCCTATGGCGTCGGGAGTTCTGCCTGTCGGCGTGGGACATGCGTCCAGGCTTTTCCGTTATATGCTGGATAAGGAAAAAACCTACGAGGCGGATTTCATGTTCGGGCTATCAACAGATACTCTCGATATAACGGGTATGCAGGACGGAAAAACCGATTTTATACCCGATGTAAATTTAATAAAAAGCGTCCTTGATGAGTTTACGGGCGAAATAGA
>CALWBJ010000072.1 GCA_944376035.1 uncultured Clostridia bacterium
GATAAGTATAAAAGTAATTTTGTAGCCAAAATAGTTTTAAAACAAATTACATAAAGCAAAAAGTATTCGGCGGTGTTTCGGTAATATATTCGGACGGGACACAGCCGTATATTTTGGCAAAAATAGCATTTGATTACATTATTTTTACCATTATCTAGTTTTAAGTCATGGAAAACCTATTTTTATAGTTTCGATTATATATGTTCGGATAACTTGTTTTTTAAAAAATTGAAATTAATACAAAATGCTTAAAATAACAAAATAATTTTTGATTAAGCGTGATTAAAATGACAGAAGTTTTTTTAGCAACCCTTCGCCAGGTAGCGGTTTTACTGTTTTTTATTTTTTTAGGATATTTTTTAAGAAAGAAAAATTTTATAGGTGAGAACGGCGCGAAAACTTTTGCGACCGTTGAAATGCTGATTTTTTTGCCTGCCAATACGTTTATCGCTCTATCATTAAATCTTAATTTAGAAAATATTAAAGAATATCTTAATTTATTACTTTACGGTTGCGCATTTCTTGTGGGAGCGATAATAGTTTCTCTGATTTTTTCTCATTTACTGACAAAAGATAAAGATAAAAGAGGAGTGTTCAACTATGCGCTGGCGTTTTCAAATTCCGGTTATTTCGGTTATCCTGTTATCGAAGGCGTGCTCGGAATGGCAATGAAAGCCAAGTTTACATTTTTCTGTATACCTTCCAATATAGCCATCTGTTCATACGGAATGTATATACTTACAAAAGATAATTCTCCCGAAAAAGGTCTTGCTGACAGTTTATCGGAACAAAAGCCTAAGAGTTTTGTTAAAAGAATATCTTTTTTGTATTCACCCGTCATGATTGCTACTTATTTGGGAATAATAGTTGGACTTCTTCCTTTTGAAATGCCCGAAATAATAAATACGGCAATAACAACGGCCTCAAACTGCATGAGTCCGGTGGCTATGTTGCTTACGGGTATAGTCCTCGCTTCTTTGCCGATTAAAAAATTGTTCTGCTCTTTTATGCCTTATTTAGTAGGAATTATAAGACTAATTATAATTCCTTTGATTTTCGGTTCGATAGCATATCTGATAGGGCTTAGGGGTGAAACTTTCATTTTATCGACGATACTTTTTGCGCTGCCTGTCGGTATGAACGTTGTTGTATTTCCCGAATCGGTAGGGAAAGACAGTTCGTTTGGCGCAAGTATGTGCTTTATTTCGTACATTATGGCGTTAATTACCATACCGATTGCGTTTGCGGTTATACAGAGTATAGCGTGAAAATATAATTTTTTAACTGACCTTATATTTAAATCGGCGCACGATATTGTTTCCGTGCGCTGATTTTATAAATATATAAATTTCATAATAAATAAAAAATTTTTTCTTTATGGGAAAAATATATATTTTTTAATTGTGTGTTTTAATTTAATATGATATTATATCGAATAGTGTAAATTAATATTCGATGTATAGGTCGGAAAAGGTATAATATGCAATATTTTCTTTTGCTTTCTGTTGTATTAGGAGTATTCCTTCAAAATGTATTTCAGAAACAATACAATCTGAAAACGCAGGGAATAAACAATGCGAGTTACGTATATAATTTCATGATGGCGGCAACGTCTTGTATTTTAATGATTATCGTGGCGTTATTCGGGTTCACTTTTCATCTGGAGACTCTTTATTACTCGCTTGTATTTTCCGTAAGTTACCCTCTGGCGGTAGTATTCTTGTTTCTTGCGATACATTACGGACCGCTGTCGCTCAGTTCGTTGTTCAATTCATTTTCGCTTATTATTCCGACTCTTTACGGGCTTATATTTCTGCAAGAGCAACTGTCAGTTTTCGGAATTATAGGTTTAATCTGCGTATTTATATCGATAATAATGATAAATTCATACCAGAAAGGAGAAAAACTCTCTTTTAAATGGTTTGTATTTGTCATTTTGGGATTCTTGGGTAACGGTATTTGTTCTACCGTACAGAAAGTACATCAAATCAATTTCCCGGGAATGTATCAGGTTGAATTTATGACATTTGCAATGATAGCGGTAACTTTGATTATGGGAATACTTCTTATATTCAACCGTCCGACCGAATTTAAGCCTATACTTAAAAAAGGGGGAGCATATGCTTCTCTTACGGGCGGTCTTAACGGAATGGTAAATTTGCTTATGCTTGTACTTGCGGCAATGTTACCTGCAACAATTCTTTATCCGATAGTTTCGGGTGGCGGAATAGCACTGACTTTTATAGTGGCGTTGATATTTTATCGTGAAAAACTGAGTGTCGTTCAATATATAGGATATTTTGCAGGAGTTGCCTCGGTAATTTTGCTGAGTCTCTGATAAAGCATGTGCCGATATAAGTTTTTATTAACTTTGAAGTGTTCTTTATTTTAGAATGGTTTTTGTAAAATTCCTTTATTTATTTTTTAAATATCAATTATGTTTATATAAATAATACTTATAATTCAATATATTAAAATAAGAATTTTCAATGTAAATATAATCGTTATATTTACTTTTCAAGCATAAATAATTATGCTATAATAACTTATAATAAATTTTCTCTTAAATCGGAGCAGAGGTGAGATTTATGGTAAAATATGTATATCCTAAAAAAGTTGTCGAAAGCAAAGGTGTTGAAGACGTGGGAAATCTGTTTTTAAAAAAGCCGTTGCAGATAGGACTTGCCGAGAAAAATACTGTCGTTTTTGAAAAAGGCGGATATATAATACTTGATTTCGGAATGGAAATGCGAGGCGGCGCAAGAATTCTCACGTTTAATGCCGAACGCGCGAAAGTGAGACTCAGATTCGGTGAATCTTTAAGCGAAACCTGCTCTGAAACAGGAGACGAAAAAAACGCGACCAACGACCATGCAATGCGTGATTTTATCGCACATCTTCCAAGACTTTCGGATGAAAGACTCGGTGATACCGGATACAGGTTCTTGCGCATAGATTTTTTTGACAAGGCAGAGATAAAAAGCATACTCGGCACAAACAACATGCTTTCAAAAAAAGCCGGATATTATTATAACGGCGACGACCTTGAAATTAAGAAAATTTTTGAAACAGCAAAGCGCACGATAGATTTATGTTCTGCCGGCGGATATATATGGGACGGAATAAAAAGAGACAGGCTTGTGTGGATAGGAGACATGCATCCCGAAATGCTTGCGCTTACTTCTCTTTACGGCAGAGTGGCAGAAGTTGAGAGGTCTATGAAATTCGTCAAAGATCAGACTCCGCTGCCCGGTTGGATGAATACAATTCCCATGTACTCAATGTGGTGGGTTATCATAGTTGCCGATTATGCTAAGAGAACGGGTTCATACGGTTTTGCCGAAAAACAGTTGGGTTATATAGAAAAACTTCTTGCCCAGTTTGACAAATATGTAAAAGAAAACGGAGAACTTGACTATCCTTCTTATTTTGTCGACTGGCCCACCAGCGGTTCTCCCGACGAAAAGGACGGGGTAAGAGCAATAAATATTATAATGGCTAAAAACGCCATTGAGTTGATCCGCCATTTCGGAAAAGATACAACGCTTGCGGAAAAACATTTAAATAAACTTCTTAAAATAAAAATTGCTCCGAAAAAAAGCAAACAGGTCTTGGGGCTTAAATACTTTGCGACAGGTCTTGACGAGGAAGATAAAATAAAACTTACTGAAGGCGGCGCGAAAGGAATGTCCACATTCATGTCTTACTACATATTAAAGGCAGTTGCGTCTTTTGACAAAACCAAGGCATTGGAAATGATGAAAGAATATTACGGAGCAATGCTTTCGGTGGGCGCTACGTCGTTCTGGGAAGACTTTGATATCGAGTGGATAAAAGGCGCAGGGCGTATAGACCAATTCCCTAAACCCGGTGAAAAAGACATTCACTGTGATTTCGGAGGATATTGTTACAAAGGTTACAGACACAGTTTCTGTCACGGCTGGTCGTCAGGCGTTATTGCATTTATAAAAGAAGAATGCTGATATTTAATTTATAAAAATTTTTTAATTTGATTTTTTTATAAAAGGAAAAAGCCTTGTCATATGATTATTTTGACAAGGCTTTAATTTTTTATATATAATCAAAAGTTTTAAACTAACAATATTTAGTTGAAATATTGTTCTAAAAGAGAATTAAACTTTAAAATTACCAGAAATTACCTGAGGAATCCTTGTGGTGAATAATTGACATTTGTATGCGGCGATGTTATAATCACGATACAAACAAATGTTCGTATGTGGTGGATGTATGGAAAAAAGCCGTACTTATTTTTGTATAGATATGAAATCGTTTTTCGCGTCGGTTGAATGTGCCGAACGCGGCATGAGTTCGCTTGACACAAATCTTGTAGTTGCGGATAAAGAGAGGGGAAGCGGTGCGCTTTGTCTTGCCGTTTCGCCCAAGATGAAGGCTTTGGGAGTAAAGAACAGATGCAGACTTTTTGAGATACCTGAAAGTATAAAGTATATCACGGCAAAGCCGAGAATGAAAAAGTATATAGAATACGCGGCGGATATATACGATATATACCTTGATTATTTTTCTCCCGAAGACATACACGTATATTCGATAGACGAAGCGTTTATAGACGCGACCGACTATCTTAAATGTTACAAAAAAGGAGCGGAAGAACTTGTTAAAGAAATAATCTGTAAAATTTATTCTGAAAAGCGTGTTCCCGCTACGGCAGGGATAGGGAGCAATCTTTATCTGGCAAAGGTTGCGCTTGATATAACGGCGAAAAATTCTTCTTCGCACATAGGTATACTCGATGAAAGAGAGTATATAAAAACGCTTTGGCGGCACAGACCGATAACCGATTTCTGGCAAATATCAAAAGCCATAAGCGGAAGGCTTGCGAGAAGGGGCATTTACGATATGAAAGGCATAGCCGAATGTTCGCCTGATATCTTATACAGAATTTTCGGTATTAACGCCGAATTGCTTATAGACCATGCTTTCGGGCGTGAAACCTGTACCATGCGTGATATAAAAAATTACAGGAGCAAAAGCAGGTCTGTATCTTCTTCTCAGATACTTTTCGAAGATTATCCTTTCGACAAAGCGAACACGGTATTTTCCGAGATGGTGCTTAATACGTGTTACGAACTTAAACGCCGTCATCTTATAGCGGGAGGGATAAGCGTCGGCGTCGGATATTCTAAGGATATAATATCTTCTACCGGCGGGAGTGTATCGATGACGGTCAGAACCAATGTATATTCTGTAATAAAGAAATACGCAGACGAACTTTTTTTAAAAGTTGCCGATAAAAGCCATCCCATAAGGCGGATAAGCGTTTGCTTTAATAGGGTTGCCGACGAGTGTTTTGAGGGATACGACTTGTTTACGGATTTCGGGCAGATAAATAAAGAGAAAGCCGCAGATAACGCAGTGCTTGAAATAAAAGACAAATTCGGAAAGAATGCAGTACTTCGCTGTACGGATTTTCTGGACGGAGCAACTGCGATAAAGCGCAACACTTTAATAGGAGGACATAACGGTGAATAGGTCGGACAGGGCGAAACAATTTATGCCTTTCGACGCGCTTAAAGGGCTTAGAGAGGAATTAAAAAAGCGTGAGGAACGCAGACTTTTGGTACAAAGAAAAGAAGTGTCGGAAGAAGACGGGGAACGTATTTGCTCAAACATACTTAAAGCCGAAAAAGGAGAATGCGTAAAAGTAAAATTTTTTAATAAAGGCAGATATGTATTTGAAGAAGGAATTCTGACCGAAAAAAATCTTGCGTATAAATTCGTCGGGATAAACGGTAAAAGAATATTTTTTGACGATATAAATGATTTTTGCCTTTCGGAATGAATTAAAAAACATATCGGGTAATTATTTTATAAATTATATGTTTACAAACGGGTGACGCAGTGATATAATTATAAAAGATTAAAAGAGGTGAAAAAATATGGTTATACGTACTGTTTTTTTAAGGTATCCGGGTTTTAAGCAAAAGGCGGTAACATTCAGTTACGACGATGACGTGGTGTTTAATTTCCGACTGAAAGAGTTGTTTGATAAATACGGCGCTAAGGCGACATTCAATCTTAACGGGGGGCAGTTTGCCGAGAAAGAGTCGAACGGCAGAATGGCAACGCTTGAAGACACGGTCAGAATACTCGGAGACGGCAAACATGAAATTGCGCTGCACGGGTATTATCACAAATCTCTGGCGCTTTTAGATGCCGCCACGGGGCTTTACGATATTCTTAATGACAGAGTAGCGCTTGAAACTGCTTTCGGAAGAATAATAAACGGAATGGCATACGCTAACGGCAGTATCAACAATAAGGTCGTGGACAACTTGCGGTCTAACGGTATCAAATACGCTCGTACCGTAAAAAGCACATACGATTACCATTATCCCGAAGATTGGCTGTTATGGAATCCGACATGCCATCATAACGACCCGAAAGTTTTTGAACTTATTGATAATTATCTTAATCTTAAACAGCGTCCGCCGTACGCAGTACCTCTCGTATTTTATATGTGGGGACACAGTTATGAATTTGAAGACCGTAACAACTGGGATAGAATGGAGGAGATACTCAAAAAATTTGCGGAGGGCAAAGATGATCTGTTTTTTGCCACAAACGGTTTTTTGTACGATTACGTTACGGGATTTAAAAGGCTTGAATTAAGCATAGATAATACAATAATATATAATCCCACCTCGACTGATTACTACATCGAGGCAGATTATAAGAACTACCTTCTTAAATCGGGCGAAACGCTGAAAATTTATTAAGTAAATGCAGTTTCAATTTATAGTTTAGATTAAGTAAAAGAATAGCAGATTTTAGTAAAATTTTATTAAAATTTTTTATCGGAAAATATATAAAAAAAGTTGACATCGTTAAAAAAAACGAATATACTTTTATACAAGGTGCAAAAAATATGAGAAATTCTTTTTCCTTTTATTTCGGATATTTCTTTTTCAGACCATATTGATTTAATATCGGTTATTTTTTGCATATAATGAATTTTGTTGGAAAATGACCGTGAAAACCGGTCATTTTTTTTTGAGGCGAATTATGATTATAGTAGTTAAAAAACAGCACGACGAAAAGCAGTTTGACAATCTTATAAAATGGATAAAAGGGCAGGGCGTTGACGTTGACGTAAGTAATGGTTCACATTCTACCGTAATAGGTCTTATAGGAGATACAAGTAAAATAGATATAGACCTTGTAAGATCTCTGGATATGGTAGACGACGTAAAAAGAATACAGGAGCCTTATAAGTGCGCCAACCGGAAATTTCATCCCGACGATACCATAGTGGACGTATGCGGACATAAATGCGGCGGAGAGAACTCACAGTTCATGGCGG
>CALWBJ010000073.1 GCA_944376035.1 uncultured Clostridia bacterium
GAGGACCTTTATAAAAATTCGGAAAACGTTTTTGTTTTCGAGGAATATGCGGCTACGGTAAGAGCGGTAGATAAAAAATTCAAAGATGAAGGCGTAAGGGATAAGATTACATTTCAGGGTCCTGCGGATAATCATAATCTAAATACTCTTCTTACATGTGTTGAAAGTCTTGACGATGTGTTCGACTGCTATACTTCAAGTTATTATAATTTTAATAATGAAAGTACCGAAGAAGTTATGGAGGCGAAACTCAACGAACGCATGCCCGCGATTTCTGAAAAGAATAAGCCTTACAGGTATGCGGAATACAATATTTCGGGAACGTACGAGTCCTGGGAAACAATCAGGGATTTAACGGAAACAGGACTGTTCCTCGGAAGATTTTTTGCTAATTCGTTAAATAACGGAGTGACCGGAATGAGCTTCTGGACTTTGGCGGATATTCCTTACGGTGGCATATGGATGAAGACGGGGCAGATAAAGCGAAATCTTGAAACGCACGAATGGGAAACAACTCCCGAATGGTATGCGTATTCGCTTATAAGTCGTTACACGAGACGGAATTCGGAAATTTATGCGTTGAAGGATACGAAAGATCACTTTGAGACTACGGCGCTCTGTTCACCGAACGGAAACTGGACTTATGTTTCCGCTAACGAAACAAATGAAGACGTAATTATATCCATAGTCAACAACAAAGATAATTATCCTTACAATATGCGCTGTTATGTTTATTCGGAAGATACTGTTCCGACAGACAATTCAGTCAGAATATCCGATTATACCGTACTTAACACATATAAGCGTGTAATGAGTGTGAAAGTACCTGCTAATTCGATGTTGGTCATTACCAATCTACCCGACTGAGCATAATAATATGTCGACCTAAATTTTAATTAAAGAGTATTTAAAACTGGATAGGAAATATTATGGATAAAGTCAAGATAGGAGTGTTGGGAGCATATCGCGGCACCAGCATGATAAATTACTGTGAAGTATCAAAAAATGCAAAAGTTGTCGCGATATGCGATAAAAGTCAGGTTGCAATAGATGCACAGAAAGAAAACCTCAAGGACAATGATATTACTTATTATAAAAACTTTGAAGAGTTTTTAAATCACGACATGGACGCGGTGGTTCTTGCCAACTACGCCAATGAACATGCGCCGTTTGCCGTAAAGTGTTTGAAAGCGGGCAAACACGTCTTCAGCGAAGTTCTTCCCGTGCAAACCATGAAAGAGGCGGTAGAACTTGTTGAGGCGGTAGAAGAGACAGGAAAAATTTACGCTTACGGTGAGAACTACTGTTATATGCCCGGTACTTATGCCATGAAACAGATGTATGAGGAGGGAATTGTAGGAGAGTTTGAATATGCAGACGCCGAATACATACATAACTGTGCGCCTATATGGGCATCTATAACATACGGGGATCGCAATCACTGGCGAAATAACATTTGTTCAACTTTTTATTGTACACATTCAATAGGTCCGATAATACACTGTACGGGACTTCGTCCTGTATCTGTTGTAGGAATTGAGGGTACAAATATCAGCCGTAACCTGGATATAGGTTGTAAAGCGGGTCAGTTCGGCATGGAGATAGTTACGCTTGAAAACGGAGGCATTATCAGGAGCACGCACGGAGGACTTTTCAGAGATTCCATTTGGTACACTCTTTACGGTAACAAGGGAAGAATGGAGACTGCGAGAGAAGATTCTTTCTGCGGCGGTGTAGAGAAAATCTATCTAAACAGCTTAGAAAAAGCCGCCACGATAGATGTTCCGATAAAAGACAAGGTAATTGCGTCTTTCGGACACGCGGGTTCTGACTATCATTGTATGGACAATTTTGTTAGAAAAATACAAAACGATAAGACCGCAGATATAATAGATGTTTATGAGGCGCTTGCTATGGCGCTTCCGGGAATTTTTGCATACAGATCAATATTAAATAATCATGTAAGTATGCCTATACCAAACCTACGCATAAAAGAAGAGCGGGATAAGTGGCGAAATGACACTATGTGTACTGACAGAAAGGTTGCGGGCGATATGTATATTCCTCCCTTTTCAGGCGGAGAAGTTGATATACCGGACGAGGTCTATGCAAAAATGAAACGTCTTTACGAAGAAGATTTATAATCTCAGGACGTGTATGCAAAAATGGCATTTACACAAGGACAGATAAAAGCCGATAAAAAATAAAGTCAAATATAAACTTTTACCGTCCGCACGGAAGCACTTGCGGACGGTGAAAGTTTATTAAATCAAGTCGGATAAACGAGTACGGCTGTAAGTGAAATTTATTTATAAAATAATATGGGGAAAGTAAAAATAGGTGTGTTCGGCGGTTATCGCGGGACCAGTATGATAAATTATTGTGAAATTTCACAAAATGCAAAGGTTGTTGCAATCTGTGATAAAAGTGAGATTGTAATAGAAAACCAAAAAAAATATTTAAATGATGACAGCATAGTTTATTACAGAGATTTTGACGAATTTTTAACTCACGACATGGATGCGGTTGTTCTTGCAAACTATGCAAACGAACACGCTCCTTTTGCCGTAAAATGTTTAAATGCAGGTAAGCATGTATTCAGTTCGCTGCTTCCCGTTCAGACTATGAAAGAGGCGGTGGAGCTTGTTGAAGCAGTGGAAAAAACAGGTAAAATATATGCTTACGGCGAAAACTATTGTTACGTTCCTTGTACTTTTGAAATGAAAAAACTTTATAAAGAAGGAATAATAGGTGAAATTGAGTATGCAGACGCCGAGTACATACATAACTGCGCACACGTATGGCCGTCGCTTACTTACGGAGACAGAAATCATTGGCGAAACAATATGTATTCTACCTATTATTGCACTCATTCAATAGGGCCGATAATACACTGTACCGGGCTTAGACCCGTGTCGGTAGTCGGCGTGGAAGGTACGGATGTAAGAAGAAATTTAAGTATAGGATGTAAGAGCGGTCAGTTCGGAATGGAAATAATAACGCTTGAAAACGGCGGAATTATACATAGCACTCACGGAGGATTGTTCAGAGATTCTCTTTGGTACTCCATTTACGGAAGTAAGGGAAGAATGGAAATCGCGAGAGAAGATTCTTTCCGCGGCGGAGTAGAAAAAATATATCTTAACAGTTGCGTTAGGGCGGAAGAAATCAGTGTTCCCGTAAAAGACGGAGTTGTGGCTTCGTTTGGGCATTCCGGATCTGATTATTATTGTATGGATAATTTTGTGCGCAAGATACTGAAAGATCCGACAGCAGATATTGTAGATATATACGAGGCGCTTGATATGTCGCTTCCGGGAATGTTCGCATATAGGTCTATATTAAAAAACAGCGAGACTGTGAAAATACCTGACATGCGAAAGAAAGAAGATCGGGATAAATGGCGAAACGACACAATGTGTACGGACAAAAAGGTTGCAGGGGATATGTACGTTCCTCCATTTTCCGGCGGGGAAGCGGACATACCTGATGAAGTTTACGAAAAAATGAAGCGTCTTTACGAAGAGGATTTAAAATCCAAAGACGGCTATACAAAAATGGCATTTACACAAGGACAGATAAAAACCGATAAAAAATAACGCTAAAATACATTTAGCGCTCAAATGAATATCGGGATTTAAAGTAAATTTAATAACAAAAAAACATTTTGGTTAAAAAATAAAAAGACATATTGATAAAAATTGATATAAAATGTCGTCCTGCGGCAATCCTGCCGCAGGACGAAAAAATCAATAAAATCAATATTTGTGTTTTTTATAATAATCGTAATAAAGTTTTCCGAGATTTCTTGCGGAAATAAACATTGATTGAGGACTCATGAAGTGTGAATAATCAAAACAAATAACTTTCTCTACATAAGGTTTGACTACTTCCAGGCGTCTTTTTAAAATCTCAAACGGAGTAGCGTAAAAAGTGCTTGTGACATAACGGTCGATAATTTCGGCATTCTGCCAGAGTTTTACCTTATGAGCGTCGCAGAAACGCTTTGCGCCCGCAAAATACTCAGCCATAAGTTCGAAAGGAGCAGTGCTGTCCTGAATAGCGCAAATATCTATATTTTCACCGCACTTTTTAAAAATTTTATTCCACTCGTCTTCGTACTGTGCGGGGGAAAGGTAGCCTTCTTTGACCATTCTGCAACTTTGGAAGAAAGGACTTATCAGAACGGGTTTTTCGGGAGTGGTATCTTTACAAAGTGAGGAAAGGCCGCTGAGTACATCGCAGATGTTAAAAACGTCGTTGCCTGTTTCGTGAGGGATATACCAACCGTAAAAAGACGGCATATCAACGTATCGCTGCATGATTTCCTTTATGAAAAGTTTGTTCTTTTTGATTTCGGTCTGATAATCGCCGTCACCCCAAGTAAGATCGGAAATATACATACCGATAAAAATCTTTATACCTCTTTTGCCGGCTTCTTTAAGAATCATTCCCGCAAAATCGTCCTCTTCTTTTCTGTAAGTGGGGAAAATACGGGAGGGATAATTGGTTCTGTCATAAAAGCCGCCGCGAATTAGTATTGCAGTATCTATTCCGAACTTTTTCATGTTGTCAAGGTCTTTCGCCCATTGTTTGTTTGACCAATTAAGGGACGGAATATCGTAAGTTACTTCATCAATAAAGGTTCCGGAAATAGGAAAAACAGTCTTCATATAAAGCCTCGCTTATAAATATTTTATTAAAAATATTATAATATAAAATAAGTTTTCAGTCAAGTTAATTTAAAAGAAAATCACGCTTTTCGCCTTTATTTTACTGGCGATTTGGCGCTTTTAATCATACAATTAAAAAAACAAAATTAAGCAAAATAAAGCAAAATTTTTTGGAGCGGGAATGAAAAATCTTAAAAATCTTCGTTGTATGGGACAAAAGCATCCTATGGCAATAACAGACAGCGCATATTTTTGTTGGGAAAGCATAACCGGTCAGACATCGGTTGGAGTTGAGATTATTTATAATAACAGTATTGTTTTTAACGAGCATTACACGACAGAAAATCCGTTTTGCTTTATTGAAAAAATGAATTTAGAGCCTTTCCGCAAATATTTTTATCGCATAACTGTTTTTGTAGAAGAAGAAAAAGCGGCTTTTGGCGAAGAATGGTTTATCAGCGGTAAAAAAGATATTTTTTCAGGCATAAAATGGATATCGGACGGCAGACATTTTGTTGATTTTAACGATGAAATAGGTTCGGCAGCGACTTACTATAAAAAAGTATTCACATTAGATAATGTTTTCGACCCTGCCGTTGTAACTGTCTGCGGACTGGGATTACACGAATTATACATAAACGGTATAAAGGCAGATGACAGGGTTTTAGAGCCGGCTTTTACAGAATATGACAAAAAAGTTTTGTACTCTTCCTATAACGTAACCGACTATGTAAAAACGGGAGAAAACTGTATAGAAATAACATTAGGTGACGGATGGTATAATCAGAGCACACGTGATACTTGGGGTTTTTACCGTGCTCCATGGAGAGAATATCCTAAACTTGCGATCTCTTTTGACTGCGGCGACCGACATTTTGAAAGTGATGAAAGTTTTTCGGTTTCTTATGGAAACATAACACGCTCGGCACTGCGCTTGGGGGAAGTTACGGATTTTAATGCTCGGAAAAATTATTTTCCGGTAAGCATAGTTACACCGCCGGGCGGATGTATTAAGCCTTCTTTTTTGCCTTCCATACGAGAATGTGAAACTATTGCCCCCGTTGCCGTTTATCGCGGAGATAATTGTACCGTTTATGATTTCGGCGTCAATATTGCAGGTTACGTCGGCGCATATTTTACGGGAAAAAAGGGTACTGAAATACGCATAGAGTACTCAGACAGATTAAAAAACGGTAAATGTGATAATCAAAGCAATTCAATGTATATTTTCAATGCCAAAGGGAACTTTCAGACTGATGTATGCATACTTTCGGGAAATAAAGATTTTTATAAGCCCAAATTTGTTTATCACGGATTCAGGTATATAACTGTTACAGACGGGGCAAACGTAGAGGACATAAATGCATATTTTGTTCATACAGATCTTGAACGTGGAGGAAAATTCGAATGTTCTTCAAAAATATTAAACGATCTTTATGAAATGAGCATACGCGCTCTGCTTTCTAATTATCACGGTTTTCCTACCGATTGTCCGCACCGCGAAAAAAACGGATGGACTGGAGACGCACAACTTTCTTTGGAAACAAGTATTTATAATTTTGATATGCAATACGCTTATGAAAAATGGCTTGACGATATCAAAGTAAGTCAGCGCGAATCAGGACAGATACCTGCAATAGTTCCTACGTGCGGATGGGGATATAACTGGGGTAGCGGACCTGCTTGGGACGTTGCATTTTTCAAAACGGCATATGCTTTGTACTATTATTACGGCGATGAGCATTCTGCGGAAAAAGCGTATCCTTATTTAAAGAAATATTATAACTACCTTTCGTCTTTCAGCCGTAATGGTCTGATAAGTCTGGGGCTCGGTGATTGGAATTATCCAAAAAACATTGTGTTTAAATTGTGTCCCGTAGAACTGACCGATTCCTGTTATTATATGTATATGTCAGAAATTCTTACTGAGTTAAGTGAAAGGTTTTCACCGAAAGATAGTTGTTATTACCGTAATTGTTCGTACCTGATAAAAAATGCAATACTTGAAAAGTATTCAGATGAAGAAAGTCTGACAGGGATGGCGGCATTAACTTATTTCGGTATTACGGATAAAACGCAAGAAGTTGTTAAATATCTTGAAAAAAACAATTATACTCTGCATACGGGTATTCTCGGCGCAAAATATGTTTTATCTGTTTTAGGGAAGGCAGGGCTTACTGATGTCGGCGTAAAAGTGCTTTCACGGACAGATTATCCTTCTTTCGGATATTGGATAAAATGCGGACAAACGACTCTTTGCGAAGATTTTGAACTTACAAATTCATTAAATCATCATATGTACAGTTCTGTTGCGGAATTTATGACCAGATATATTTGCGGTATTGAAATCAAAAAGAACGGAGTGGTCGAGTGTAATCCCTGTCTTCCTGACTCGCTAGATTATGCAAGCGCTTCGTTAGTAACTAGAAAAGGTAAGTTTGAAGTTTATATCGAAAGGAAGAAAGGATATAACAAAGCAGAAATAAAAATTTCGGACGGTGCGGAAATGATTTTCGAAGGAAAAAGTTTATGCTCCGGTCGGCACGTTTTAAAGTTTCATTATGACAACTGAGAGGAAAAATTTTATGAAAACAATGCAGAAATTAAAGAA
>CALWBJ010000074.1 GCA_944376035.1 uncultured Clostridia bacterium
GTATTACGTTGCTGTATCTTCCCATAAGTTCGACATAAAGCGTCTTTTTAACCGCATCGAAAAACTCGCCCGAAGCGGTGAAGTCGATTTTCACAATCCTGTCGAATCCGACCAGCGATATATCGTCCAGCGTGGCGGCGGAAAGATGTTTTCTTAAAAGCATGCAGAAGTTCGGAGCGGTAAGAGGACTTTCTCTCTCTGCCGATATTATACCTATTCTCGGAGAAGCGGGATTGACGTTTAATAAAAGCCTTTCCGTTTTTTTGCCGTTATATACGGTAAAAATCACTTCGTCGTTGTCAGGCTGAACAATCCTGTTGACTTTGCCCGAGGCGAAAACATTATTAAGTTCGATGCATAAATATTTTAAAGTAAATGCGTCCTGGGACATAACAACTCCTAAAATTTATAACCTTATATAATAATAAATATTTTATTATATATTATTTATAAAACATTATATATTGAATAATTATTTTAATTTACTTATTAAAAAACAGCATATTAAAACTTATATAAAACTTTTTTATTACTCTTTTAAGTCAAATTAAACATAAAACATTATAATTATTTTCATAATTTTTATATTTTATTTAACGATTAGTGTCTTACTTTCATTTTTTGGAACGAAAAGTTTTTCCGTTCAGATATTTTAAGATGCCGTCTTTAAAATGAAGAGTAAGTTTTTCGGCAATAAGTTGCTGATTTTTGATTTTAAGACGTTTGTTGACGCTATTGTCGCCGTACTTGCCGTCACCGAGTATAAAATGACCTATATGCGCGAGATGCGCCCTTATCTGATGGGTTTTACCTGTAAAGAGAGTAACTTCTAAAATACTTGAATTCTGCTTTTCCTCTTTTACTCTATAACCTGTTTTAATCTCCACCGAACCTTTTACGGGATAATCGGATATTCTGACAAGCGAATTTACGGAGTCTTTTACAAGATAGGCTTTAAGCACCGCTTCTTTTTCGGGCATTTTCCCGTATACCTCGGCGCGGTATATTTTGTCGAAGTACCTATCGCGGAAACCGTTCAGAAGTGCGTTCTCCGCCTTATCATTCAGCGCAAAAATCATTATACCCGCGGTGTTCCTGTCAAGTCTGTGTATAAATCTTACGTCCCCGAAATTTTCTTTCAGATCTAAAAAAACTTCTTCCGAAGTGAATCCCGCGTTTTTATCGGCAACTATTATGTTATCGTCTTTATAAAGCAAGTCAAACATATTTTTTTGAGCAGGTATGTAATAAATATCCACCCTGTCTCCGGCTTTGATAAAGACATCATCCGAAACACGCGTGCCGTTTACTTTTATATCTTTTTTTCTCAAAGCCTTTCTGATACCCGAATAAGAAATGTCTTCAACATTTTCGGATATTGCTTTGGATAATTTTTTATCCGAAACGCAAATAAAACTTTTCATAATCTCCCGTTTTTAGTCAAGCGGGACTTCGGGCAATGCCCGAAGTCCCGCACTGTTTCTTTTTTAAAACAGCTTAAAAAGCATTTGTCGGACTATTTATTCCGCATCCTGATCTTTGGGTTTAATGAAAAGCAATACTATTATACCGATTAAACAAAGCGTTCCTATCGACAAAAACACAACA
Source organism: uncultured Clostridia bacterium (assembly GCA_944376035.1). GTDB lineage: Bacteria > Bacillota > Clostridia > Christensenellales > Borkfalkiaceae > UBA1259. The sequence continues at coordinate 1,609 of CALWBJ010000074.1, forward strand.
GACCAAACGTTATTTTCCAACCAATGGTTATCGACTACGACTGTTTTGGGTTTACTCGAAACTTCAATGGTCTTTGATACTGCCGTTTCGGCTCTTACGGACGAAGATGAAACAACGTTGCATTCGATCCTGTAATAACCCGTTCTGTCGGGAGTAAAGGTAAGTTTTCCGTCATACGCTATTGCCTCTATATCCGAATAATCAAAACCGTTTTCTTCGACGTAATCTTCTTCGCTTACCTTAGAAACTGCGGGTATTTCCACCCAACTGTCGTCAGCGCCCGTCTTACTGTAATACAATGAATAGGTTGCCGTATAAGAAGATGCTTTAATTTCAAATCCGGAAGCGGTATATTTAGTTCCCACATAGCCTTTGCCCTGCGAAGACGCGGGAGTTATCTCCATAGGATAATTATCTTCCAGAGTAAACGAGAATACGTAGTCGGCATACTTACCGAAAACTTTTTCATCGTCCTTTACCTCATAGAAATCCTTGATTTCCATTGCGTTATTGTCTTTATCCTTGAATACAACATAAAATTCATATTTTCCGGGATACTCTATGGGGACTTTAAGATTAGAAGAACTCGACTGTCCGTTCGGAGTTTTATAGTATACCGTATAACTCATATTTTCATACGATGTGTTTTCGTCTGCTACAAGTTGCTTGAACGAAGGAAGAGTAATTGTCTCGCCTGAACCTATTGCCACGAAAATACCTTTCTCCGGGTCGGAATAGAGAGAGTTGTTAAGAGCATTTGTAAACGCCTTGTATTCTTCGGAATTCTTGTCCGCAGTATATACGGGCGCAGTACCGTCTCCGTCTTTTACTTCCGTATAAACTTTAACAGAATAAGGTATGGCAACTTCTTCTTCATCCGCATTTTTAAAGCAAACGTTGAAATCAGCGGCGTCCCCTTCTCTCATAAACCAGACTTTTTTCGCATTAGTAAGAATGTCGGAATTGCTTTCCTGCAAGTAAAAATCGCTCGCACTGTAATTTCCCAGTACCGAATAAGCCGTAACGGTAAGAGAAATTTCCGTGCCTCTCCTGGCTGTCGCTACGCCGTTATTGAAAAAAGAATCGTTCAGAGTTATCCTCGGATAAGCCTCCGCCGTAAAAGCGGACTTATCCTCGTTTGTGGCGAAAGTCTGAACGTATTTTTCAGCGTTTTGCTGAGAATATTGCGCCACGCTTATAAGTTTCACATCCGTCTTGCCGTCCCCGGACGTTTTCGTGAATTCCATTTCAAAATTCCCGACAGTAACCAAAGTATCTTTGAGCGCAAGTCTGTAATATTCGTTTTCGGTAGCAGTACAATCCTGTCCGTTTACTTCGGGTTGCAGATATCCCGCCGATTCATTGAATGTTATGCTGACTTTGCCTTCTGCGTCATTGGCGGGAACATTTGCAATTCCTTCGCCGTTGAAATTAACAAGATACTCGGTCTTGTCCTGACTTAAAGTAAGAATGAGAACATTTTCGATAGATTTATCATACTTACCTTCTGAATTTTTGTTACCGTTTACCCCATATGAGTCCGAGGTGAGAGTAAAAGTCATTTCCTCCACAGCGTCGGAAATGTCTAAAACCATACTCATTCCCGAAAGAACAAGTTGATTTTTCAGTTTAAGCGTATCACCTGATTTTACGCCGAGCGCAAGTGCGTCGCCGTCAAATGCGATAGTCGAATCCGCAGCGGCGTCAAAAGTGAAATAATCAGAAGGGCTGAGTTCGTCCGCCGCCCTTGCAACGCCGAGATTCATCATCCCCAATGACAGCGCAAAACATATCGCCAATATCGCGCTCAAAAAAATAAATTTACAGGATTTTGCCGTTTTCATTTTAGCCAAAAACTCCTCTAAGCAAGATAATTTGCCGATTATAAAAGTAATCTATTGTATTTTACACGAAATATCGGCTTTTGTCAATCTGCTTTTGCGATTTTTTTAATAATTATAATATTTTATAATGATTTAACGCTTATATGATATTTCATCAGTAAAATTTTATAAAACCATTGCAACTCCAATTAATCAAAATTAAAACAAGCCCTTTGATATATAAAGAACAAAAACAAACCTGATCAGAATATATTGATATAAGAACGATATAATAAAAATCATTAAATATATCGTTAAAACAAGAAAAACTTGCGCAATACATGTATGGCGCAAATCTCGGGTTTATACTAATGATTGCTTTTTTACTTATTACCGCCCTTACAGTAAGCATAGATTCTTTTGTGTGCGGATTTTCACTCTCATTTAACGGCGGAAAAAAATACCTCGTAGTTGCGGGAATAGCGCTTACGGTATTCGTAATGTGTCTTTTTACCAACTATCTGACAGCCTTTTTTTCAGACTATCTAAGCGAAAAAACCGCAAGCGCCGGAGGAATTATACTTATAGGCGTCGGTTTATTCAACCTTTTTAAAAAAGAGGATGAAACCGGAAAACCCGTAAGCACTTTCAAACAAGTCCTTCTGGCCGGTTTTGCCGTAGGTCTGGACGGCGCCCTTGCGAACCTGTCTTTATCACTCATGGGACTTAACGCCTTCTATGTCCCTCTGACGATAGCAATTATGCACGCGCTGATGATAGCGTTGGGAATAGCGCTTGCACAGACATTGTTTGCTGAAAAATTCGGAAAAATAAAGTTTTTACCGCCGCTGATACTGATTTTGTTGGGTATTTACAAACTTACAGGTCTGTTTTTATAATAGACAATAAAAGAATAAAACTTACACGATTTAAACTCTGCTTTTTAATTTAATAAGTCAAATATGATTTATAAATTAACTGAATAAACACCGCTTAAAATAACTTCCATTTTAAACGCCACTCTCTTTTACAGCCGCCGCCTGCGGATGTGAAATTCTCCTTAAATTTCATGCATTGAGCCCGACGCCGTAAACGGCGTCGGGCTCAATGCATTTATTTAATTGTTTGTATTTGGCATTATCCCTTTCAGACAATGCTTATTAAATCTTTACAACTTTCCGTTATAAAAAAATTAAATATCAAAAGTCTGTTAAATATACGTGTTGTTTTTATATCAGCAGCCGTTTTATGCGCTTTCTAAAATATCAAACCGCCTTGGAACGTTTGGATTTTTCAGATGAAATTTTCTTTATACCGGGTTTTCCCTTGCTTTTTTTCTTTTTTGTCTTCCTGTTTTTTATTATGTTAGAGGCGTAGGGAATCAGACTTCCTATTTCTTTTTTATAAGTCTGACGCTTTTTTACAATTTCGTTTTCGGCAAATTTCCACTGCTGCTGAATGTTGTAATTGGTTTCGAGCATGGGATTTGATTCTATCCTTTCTATGCCGTCGTCAATTACGTTTTTCATTATCCTCGCTATAATAATGGAGTTGATACCCGTATTCTTATATTCGTGTTTTACGCCTATAAGCGCCATTTCCAGTTCGCGGGGTTTTTTTATCGATTGCAGAACGCCTATAAATCCTGTCGGGAAAAGTTTTCCCTTATGTTTTATGAGCGGCTTACATATGGACGGCAGCACTATACCGAATGCGGCCACATCGTCATTTTTATCTATAAGAAAACTTACGTATCTCGTGTTGGCGATTGTGCCGAATTGTTTTAAAACATTCTCGCGTGCTTTACCGTCTATCGGCACATACCCGTCCAAATCCTTATAAGCGTCGTTTAGAGTTTCAAACATTTTATTGCCGTATTTTTTTATTATCTCTTTCGCGCTCATGGTTTCGGCAACATCAGTAACCTGCAATTTGTCTTTGAGTTTTTCAACTACTTTAAGAATTCTCTCGTAAGGCTCGTCCGGTATGGTGAACCGTCTTTCCACCCATTTGCTCTCGTCTTCAAATCCGAGTTTGGGCATATATTCGGAAAAATACGGATAGTAATAATTTGTGGCATACGTGCTGCGTTCGTTAAAGCCGTATGTCAGCATTCCTTCTCTGTCCGTATCGTTAAAGCCCCACGGTCCGTGGATAATTTCCATGCCCTTATCCTTACCGAACTTTTCCACCGCTCCTATAAGCGCTTTAAAAACTTCTATATCGTCAATACATTCGAATCTCGAAAACCTTATGTTCTTTTTACCTGTAATCTTATTATCCGAATAACTTATAAGTCCCGCTATACGCCCGACAAGTTCTCCGTCTTTATAAGCGAGAAAACCTTTACAATCGCAATTTTTCAGATAAAAATTCTTTTCCGGATTAAACGTATTCATTTCGTCGCTCCTGAGAGACGGCACATAATACGGACAATCCTTATAAAGTACAAGAGGATATGTAGCGAACAACTTTAAATCTTTTTTAGTGGTAACTTCCTTTATCTGTATCATAAACCTTTTTCACTCCCATAACATCGGTTCTATAACATTATACATATTTTATACAAAAAAAACAAATAAATAAAAAAAATTCTTACGCAAGCGTAAGAATTTCTCTTTAAATAGGTTAATCAGGCTGTCCGGTCAGCATTTTTA
>CALWBJ010000075.1 GCA_944376035.1 uncultured Clostridia bacterium
TATAAAGAGTGATTATGCTCGGCGCGGATAATCCTACCGTATACCCGGACATTACTTCAAGAACATATTTAAAATATATGAGAGCATGATCGCTCGTGCCGCGTGCAGCCGCAACGAAGTTTGTGGATTTGCTGTCTTTTATCGCTTTTACAAGTTTCGCCATAGTATCGGCGTTTGCAGCCTGAATTTCTCCGAAAATTCTCGGCGTCTCGTTAATTTCTTTCCACATAAGTGTTTCCTGGTAATTCATAATACATCTCCTATGTTAATTTTTTATATGTTATTTGATTATCTGTGTTTCTGTTAAGTATAATTATTTGCTTTTTAATTTTACTACTCCGAATGAGTTTTGTCAATATCGGTTTAACATAATAGAATTATTGCTTAACTAACTTTTATTTTATTTCAGGCAATGATGCGGCTGCAATACTCTGTCCCACGCGTTTATTTTTCTCATCCGGCATAGTGATATTTATATCTTTAAGCCACTCAAATTCCGATGCAAGAACTTCTTTTGCTTTCTTGACAATTATAGCGCCGCCCTCGCCGCTGGTTACTCGCCCTAAAAGAAGAAGATGTTTTATTTTATAAAATTCCGCATAATAAGGTATGGCGTATCCGAGATAAATTCCGATATCTTCGTAAATCTTTTTCGCCATTTCATCACCTTTTGCCATGAGATTCTGAATTTCTTTAAGTTTTTCCGCGGGAGAAGCATTTTCGTCAAATTTATAACCCGCGTTTACGGCAAGTTTTATAACGCTGTCCTGCGAGAAATATTTTACTCCGCAACCGTAATCTCCGCTCCATTCGTCAACCATAGCATCGCGGTTAAAGTCCACCGGTACAAATGCAACCTCTGAAAGCCATCCGTTCAGAAGTCCCTTGTCGTTTATATAGCCTACCGCTTCGCTTGTTCCCATGGCAATTCCCAGAACACAGTTGTCTTTTAAATCCATAGCCCCTGCTAAGGCGGTAACATCGCCGTCGTTTGCCACTTCGAGCGGAGCACCTATCTCTTTTGCAATATCAATGTACATGGGCTGAACATGCGCTTTATAATCTTCTTTTGGTACTTTCAAAAACAGTGAAGCCACCATTATTTTGTTATCAATATATACGCCGGCACTGGAAACTCCTATTGCGTCAACCCTCGGCATTTTGGAAGCCGCGGTCTTCATTGCCGTCATTATTCCGTTATAATGATATCTGTAATCTGAATTTACTTTGGGGTGCCAGAGTACTTCTTCGCTATAAACTACCTTACCGTCTACAACCGCACTGACCTTACGGTCGCTTCCGCCGGCGTCAAAACCTATACGGCAACCGTCAAGATGCCCGCCTATTTTCACTTCGCAGTTTTTCTGCTTAGGAAAAGTATTTTCATCTGTAAGTATTACTTCAAACGGGCGTTCGTAAACGGTTTGCATGAAGTCTACGTCAAACGCACGCTTTCCTTCATTCGTATAATCCGCCTTTATTTTATCGTAAACATACTTGTCCCCGCAAATATATATCTTATATCCGCCGACTACCCAAAGTATTGACTTTATTATACGTTCCGCAATATTGTAATTCTCTTCTTTTTTTTCTTCCGCGCTGTATATCGGCAACGTATAAATATAATTGTATCCGTTATTTCTTTCCACGCATATCTTTAAATCTTTGTGTTCTTTCTCGCTGACCGCCTTTCTGAAATCACTCAGAACTACGCTCATGGGTCTGAATCCCTTATCAAAATTCGGAATAAATTTCATAATTGTCCTCCTTTGTCTTTTTGCTCTTTTCATTTTTAATTATACTACAAATTTCATCACGCAGTTTATAAAATAAAAACAACTATTTACACAAAAAGACACAAAATTTATTAAACGCTTGATTTTTTTTAAAAAAAGTAATATTATTTGTTTATGAATAATGCAAACGAAAATTATGTTAAAAATTTTCTCAAAACTACCGTTAATATTACCGGCATTTATACTATTCACTACTTCAAATACGGTAAAAATTTCCGCTTTCACGGCGAAAAACACGATTTTTGGGAGATGGTCTATATTGACAGCGGTAATGCGTCTATAATATCTGACGGAAACACTTTCAGTCTCCGTCAGGGCGAGGCGTTCTTTCACAAGCCCAATGAACCGCATAATATTTATACCACTGACAATTTCGCAAATTCCGTTATTATTTCTTTTGAATGTAAAAGCAGAGCCATGCGACTGATAAAAAATAAAATTTATTCGGTTGGCGAAAATGAAAAAATACTGCTCAATAAAATTCTTCACGAGGCTAAACTCAGTTACCGAGATAAACTTGACGAACTGCATCTTCTGAAAATGACCAAAAACCCCTCCGCCCCTTTCGCCGGAGAGCAGATTATTAAAAATTCAATTGAACTTATTATAATTTCGCTCATAAGAAAAGACAGAATTTCCGACACTTCGGAAAACAATTCTCTCATCAGCGCAAGTTCCGATAAAATCACCGATAATGTTATCAGTATTCTTAATGATAAACTCATTTCGGCACAGAATATAAATCTCGACGAGATTTCGTATAAATTAGGGTTCAGCAAAAGTTACATCAAGGCTCAGTTTAAAAAGAAAACAGGCTATTCGGTTATACAATATTTTATAAAACTGAAAATCAATAAATCAAAGGAACTTCTGAGCCAGAAAAAGTTTACCGTCAGCGAAATTTCGGATATGTTAGGATTCGGCTCTATATTTTATTTCAGCAGGCTCTTCAAAAAACATACCGATATGACTCCTACCGAGTATATAAATTCCATTAAGGCTGACAATCTTTTATAAATCTTTATAAAATCATAAAAATATCAAAAATAAAATAAATTACATTTTATTTATTGAAGGAGAAACTCATGAAAGGATTTAAAAACGCAAGAGTATACATAACAGGAAAAGGAATAATAACTGCAAATATCGGCATTGAAAACGGTAAAATCGTTTATATCGGCGACGACGAAAGCAAAATCACCAACCCTTTGCCCTATGAAAAAAATCAAGTTGTTCTTCCCGGTTTTATAGACGAACATATTCACGGTGCGGCCGGCTCGGATGCTATGGACGGTACGGAAAAAGACCTGACAAATATTGCTACCGCTATTGCAAGCGAAGGAACTACCTCTTTTCTCGCTACCACAATGACTCAAAGTCCCGAAAATATTTTGAAAGTCATGCGTGCAGTTAAAGAACATATTGAAAATAAAGAAAGCGATGGTGCAAGAATACTCGGTATCCACCTCGAAGGTCCGTTCATTTCTTTGAAACACATTGGTGCGCAACCGAAAAATTATGTAGCGGTACCCGATGTAGAAGTCTTTGAACAATACCAAAAAGCCAGCGGAAACAACATAAGACTCGTGTCTCTTGCCCCCGAAGTAGAAGGATCGGAAGCCCTTATCAGACATCTTCACTCGACAGGCGTTACGGTAAGTGCGGGACATACCGACGCCGGATATGAAGACATAATAAAGGCTGTTGAAAACGGTTTAACTTCTATTACTCACACGTATAACGCGCAAAAACCGCTTCATCACAGAGAGGTAGGAACTGTCGGCAGCGCAATGCTCATAGACTCTCTTAACTGCGAAGCAATTTGCGATACAATACACCTAAGTGTACCCGCTATCAAACTCCTTATAAAAAATAAACCTCACGATAAATTTACACTTATAACAGACTCCATGCGCGCAAAACATCTCCCCGACGGGCTAAGCGAACTTGGCGGACAGGAAGTTATAGTTAAAAACGGTGAGGCGCGTTTAAAAGACGGAACACTCGCAGGAAGTACTCTTAAAATGAACGATGCAATAAAAAATCTCGTTTTAAAATGCGACGTTCATTTTACGGACGCAGTAGATTTTGCAACTATTAACCCCGCTAAAAATCTCGGTGCGGATAAATTTATAGGCTCGATTGAAATAGGTAAAAACGCCGACTTTGCGGTAATGAATGAAGATTTCTCCATCGCCCTCACCGTCCGCGACGGAAAAATAGTTTATAAAATTTAAATCTCAAAAAAAGTTCCAAAGCCAATCGAAATGTCGATTGGCTTTGAATTTTTTATAGAAACTAATAGACCTGTTTTGCAATTAAAATACTTAACTGAATTTTCGAAAATTATAATTTTCGTAATTTAATAATTGAGCAAAAATCAAATTGATTATGGAAAAGTAAATTTAAAGTACAAAAATGACCGTGATAATCTTTTATATCGCGGTCATTTTTATCTTTATTCATTTTTATTTACTTATTTTTTATGTACTCATCAATCGCTATTGCGGCATTTTTACCCGCTCCCATAGCAAGTATGACGGTTGCGGCGCCTGTTACGGCATCTCCGCCGGCAAAGACTCCCTTCTTTGAAGTCGCACCCGTTGTTTCGTCTGCAATTATGCCGCCCCACTTCTGAGTTTCAAGTCCGTCAGTAGTAGATTTAATCAGAGGATTAGGCTGTGTTCCCAAAGCCATAATAACGCAATCGGCCTCTATTTCGAACTCACTGTTTTCTATCGGAACAGGACGCGCCCTTCCCGACTCGTCGGGTTCGCTAAGTTTCATCTGTATACACGTTACCGATTTTACCCAACCTTTATCGTCTCCGTTTATGGATACGGGATTTGTAAGAAGTTTAAATTCGATTCCCTCTTCTTTTGCGTGTTCGACTTCTTCACGCCTTGCGGGCAATTCCTTTTCGGTACGTCTGTAAACGATTGCGACTTCCGCGCCCAGTCTCTTTGCGCACCTCGCAGCGTCCATCGCGACGTTTCC
>CALWBJ010000076.1 GCA_944376035.1 uncultured Clostridia bacterium
ATATAGTAACAGTAAATTAAAGTATAAGTTTAAATCTATTGTTCTTTACCAAAGTTTAATAATAGTTACAAGTTCAGAAATAATTTATGTAAAATATAATTATAAAATATTATACAATAAAAATAACATAGAAAAATAATTTTTTTAAATAAAAAAACTTTTAATAATAATAAAAATCACCATAAAAACCTGAATGTTTTTATGGGGGGATAGTTTGGCAGGGGTAACTGGATTCGAACCAATGATGACGGAGTCAGAGTCCGTAGCCTTACCGCTTGGCGATACCCCTAAATTCAGTTGCCATATTATTATAGCAATACTTATTATTTTTTTCAAGCGTTTTTATATATCTTTTTAATTTTTTTATTAACTTTATTTTTTGATTTATTATAAAACAAACTAATAGTTATATCTTACATAGTTTATTTACTGTATTACTAATATCCGTTGTATTTATTAAAAATAAAATATCACACCGTTTGGTGTAAAATATAAAAAAAGAGATAATTATGTATATAGAAAAATTTGCGGAGAGACTGAAAGAACTGATAGGAGAGGAAAGTATCTCTTCGGTTGCGAAAAAAATAGGAATTAACCAGCAGACGTTGTCCAGGTATTTGCTTTGTCAGCGCGAAATAGGACTAGAAAATCTTTGCAGAATAGCAGACTATTTTCATGAAGACCTGGATTTTCTTACCGGCAGGAAAGATTATTGATAAAAATCAACAAACCGCCCGATTTTCAAAATCGGGCGGTTTGTTATTCTGAAACACACGTATAGAGATATGCGCCTCCAAAAGTCAGACGCTTTTGGAGGCGCATATCGTTCGCCGGCGGATTTATATTATTTATTATGAATCAGAGGTGTTTTTTATTTATTATCATTTATTATAGGAATTTATTATCGGCGAGTTTTTTGTTTTGAATTTCGGCGTGGTCAATAACTATAAAGAAATTTTATCGAGAGTTATTTTTTGCGATAATTTAGGGGGGACAGACCAATTTCCTTTTTAAAAATAAGCCCGAAATAGTTGGCGGACGAAAATCCGCACTCTGCCGCGATTTTTTCAATGCTTTTATCGGTATTGACTAACAGTTCTTTTGCTTTTGTAAGTTTTAAGCGGGTAAGGTATTCGTTTACCGTGCAGTGCATATAGAATTTGAATTTAGTGCAAAGAGACATTTTTGAAATAAAAAAAGTTTTGCATATTTCTTCCAGGGTTATTGCGCGCGTATAATTTCCGTTAAGGAAACTGACTATTTTAAGAATAAGCGATGAACTGTCGTTTTTTACGGTTACTGCCGAAAGGTCAGTGGTAATCAGTTCGTTTTTAGAAAGAATAAACAAAATTGTTTCGGTAATTGCAAGAGAAATATCGCGTTTATTTGCGGTATTTTCGGAAAATTCTTCCGCGCCTACATTTAAAAGATATAAAATTACGTCTTTAAAAGGCGGGGTAAGATTTATTGCAAAATGTTTCTGTATTTCACCGAGCATTTCTATATATTGCGGTTTTAAAAGATTTGAAGATATGTTTATGTTTATACGCATATAAGGTCCGCCGTCCGTTTTATGAAGAACAAAAGGCGGCACTACTACGAGAGTATTGCTGTCAACGACATACATTCTGTTGCCGATAAAAAACTGACGCGTTCCTTCAAGCAAAAAATATAACTCGTAATATTCGTGGCTGTGCAGGATTGTCGTATGCTGTTTATATGGGGATACCGATTTTTCAAATTCTATAAATTCCATAATTCATTATACTATTTATGTAATTTTTAAGTAATTATATAATTTTTTATATTGACTTGTCAACTTAGTTTGTGCTAAAATCTATAATAATTTATTTTGGTAAATTAATTACATGTTTAAGTATATATTATTGAATGTATATATTATTGAATAAAGTAAATTATAAGATTATTATTAATTGAACAGAGAAGTTGCCGAAAAATTATAAAAACGGAAATTTTGGATAAAAGGTAAAAAGTAAAAATTAAAGTTAAAAAAGTTAATAAAATATATTTTAACAATATATTCAGGAGAAAATTATATGAAAAAAGTAGCAATTGTAGGAACAGGTTACAGATGTTATGAAATGTATGCGAAACCTCTGTCGCAGAATTATGACAATGTAAAAATAGCCGCCGTATGAGATCTTAATCAGGGCAGGGTGGAATTTTACAGAAATACGCTTGATAAAGATATAAAAGCGTATTCCGATTACGATAAAATGCTCAAAGAGGTAAAACCCGACGCGGTAATAGTAACTACTGTTGACAGGTTTCACCATGAATATATAATCAAAGCGCTTGAAGCGGGAATTGACGTATATACCGAAAAGCCTATTACGATTGACGAAGAAAAATGTCTTCTTATCCGTGAGGCGGAGAAAAAGAGCGGCAAGAAAGTTACGGTAACGTTCAATTGCAGATTTATGCCGTATTACGCAAAGATAAAAGAACTTGTCAAAGAGGGAAAGATAGGTCGTCCTCTTGCAGTCGATTACGAATATACTCTTAATAATATTCACGGCGGAGATTATTTCAAACGCTGGCACAGATTCTTAGAAAACTGCGGCGGAATGATGGTTCATAAAGCGACCCACCATTTTGATATTGTAAACTGGATTCTGGAAGACGATCCCGTAAGCGTATCGGCGGTTGGCGGCAGACTTTTTTACGGAAACGACGACCGTCCTCACGGCGAGCGCTGCTGCACTTGTGAATATAAGGATTCTTGCGAATGTTATGAAGATTTTTATAACGATCCGCTTATCAAGGGTCTTTATTTCGATAACGAGAAATATGACGGATACGTAAGAGATCACTGCGTATTCAAAAACGATACCAACATTTACGATTACATGTCCGTATCAGTAAAATATGCAAAAGGCGCGATACTTTCTTATTCTCTTAACCTTTTTGCTCAACAGGAAGGATTTACTCTCAATATTACGGGTACAACGGGCAGACTTTGCGCTACGTTCTATCCCGACGAAAGCGATTTCTACAAGATAATAATCAAACGTGCGGACAATGCTTCCGAAACTTACAGTTTTGCCAAAGAAGGCGGAAAGCACGCCGGCGGCGACGAGAGACTTCTTTCTATGCTTTTCAGCGAAAAGAAAACGGACGATCCGCTCGGACAGTGCTCTACGAGTTACGACGGAATAAAGTCCGCAATGATCGGTATTGCCGCTAACAAGAGTATAAAGGACGGCGGAAGGGTTGATCTTACAGAGTTTCTTAAAAAAGTAAAATAAGACATTAAATTGCATAAGCGTAAAATCATGTTAAGGATAAAAAGCGGCGGATAAAGTTATGAGAACTTTGATCAAGAATGCTAATATTGTTACTCCCGATAAAATAGTAAAGGGCGGATGTGCATTTTCCGACGGCATAATCGAAAGCATAGGGGAATGTGAATTAAATTCCGATAATGTTATAGACGCATGCGGCGGCTATGTCGTTCCCGGTTTTATCGATATACATTGCCACGGCGGACAAAATTTTGATTTTATGGACGCAACGAGTGAGCAGATGAAGAAGATTGCAGACTTCCATTTGTCTCACGGTACAACTACAATGCTTGCCACCACACTTGCGGGAAACATGGAAGAAACCGAGGCTTCTTTGAGAGAATTCGGTATATATAAGAAAAATAATCCCGACGGGACTCTTATCGGGTTGCATCTTGAAGGTCCGTGGCTCAGTCCGTTACAATGCGGGGCGCAGGATGTCAGATATATGCGAAATCCTGACAGCGAGGAATTAAAAAGACTGAAAAAAGAATTTCCTTATATACTTCGCGTTAGCGCGGCGCCGGAACTTGAAGGCGGAAAGGAATTCGGAGTAACGGGCGACTCGTTGGGAATAGTCATGAGCGCCGCTCATACGGATGCCGATTTTGACGGGATTATAGACGCTTATAATAACGGATACAGAATGCTTACGCATTTTTATTCGGGCATGAAAGGCGTTACCCGTAAAAATTCTTTCAGGATAGCGGGAGCGGTCGAAGCGGGTTATTATCTCGACGGAATGGACGTGGAAATAATTGCCGACGGAAGACATTTGCCTAAATCTCTGCTCAAACTTATCTATAAAATTAAAGGTCCCGACAAAATTAGTCTTATAACCGACGCGGTGCGCGCCGCAGGGCTTCCCGACGGAAGCGAGTCGGTTATAGGCAGTCTTAAAAACGGTATGCCTATTATCGTAGAGGACCAGGTTGCCAAACTTCCCGACAGGCAGTCTTTTGCGGGCAGTACGGCTACCGCAGACAGGCTTTATCGCACTATGGCGGACGCGATAGGAAAAGATTTACCCGCACTTTCGCGTATGAGTTCGTTGACTCCCGCAAGAGTCATGGGATTTAACGACAGAGGAAGTATTGAGAAAGGCAAGAGAGCGGATATTTTAATTCTGAACGAAGAACTTGAAATACAAAAAATTATTCTTAAAGGAGAAGTTATAAAATGAAATTAGTAATAGCGAAAAGCACCGAAGAACTCGGAGCGGTTTCCGCGAAACATGCGGCGGCTTTGGTCAACGAGGCAATCAAGGAAAAAGGTTTTGCAAGAATTTTACTTTCGACGGGCGCGTCCCAGTTTCCTTTCTTCAAGGAATTTGTAAAAGAAAATATCGATTGGTCGAAAGTGGAAATGTTCCATCTTGACGAATACGTGGGAATTTCGGCAGAACATCCCGCAAGTTTCAATAAATATTTGAGAGAACGTTTTGTAGACGTTGTTAAACCCGGTAAATATCACCTTATAAACGGACAAAAAGATCCCGAAGCGCAGATAGCAGAACTTACCGCGCTTCTTAGCGAAAGTCCCGTTGACGTAGGTTTAATAGGAATCGGAGAAAACGCACACATTGCGTTTAACGATCCGCCCGCTGATTTTGATGATAAGAGAGCGTATAAGATTGTTACGCTTGCAGACAGATGCTTGCAGCAGCAGATAGGAGAAGGCTGGTTCAAAACCAAAGAGGAATGCTACAAACAGGCTATAAGCATGACATGCAGCAAGATTATGGAATGCAAACATATTATTTCCGTTGTTCCTTATAAAGTCAAGGCGGAAGCGATATACAACACTTTTGCATCTGAAAAGAGCGTCATGGTCCCCGCTACACTTATGAAAGAGCATGCTGACTGCACGGTTTACTGCGATCCCGATTCGGCGTCCATGCTTACCGAAGACTTAAAGAAAAAATATTGCTGATAAGCGCTTAGCAGAGGCTTATGCAAGCCACTAATCACACGTTATGGCAATAATTAAAAAAATAAACTCTGCGCGCTCCGCAATTTGCGGGGCGCGTAAAATTTTATCTTGACGAAGATTAAAAAAGATGTTAAAATAATAAAAATACCGAGTGTGAAATGAATTGTTCGCAGTTCTTTTCGGATTCAATATGTTTTTATTCGGATTGTTTTATACATTCGCTAACTCGGTTTATATATCAGATAAAATTTCTTTGAGGAGGGTAGAGCGTGATAAATAAATTCTGTAAATATCCTTTGTGGGAGTGTACCAAAGACCTTACTGCGGTCGCGATGGGAAGAATCCCTGCTGAAACGGTAATAAAAAACGCTAAACTTGTAAACGTATGCACGAAAGAAATTATTGACGGAACGGATATAGCGATATATCGCGGCAGGATTGCACTTGTCGGGGACGCCGCGCACTGCATAGGAAAAGAAACGCAAGTTATAGATGCCGATGGTCTTTTCGTTGCGCCTGCTTTTCTGGACGCTCATATTCATATTGAATCCTCAATGCTTTCCGTCGGTGAATATGCTAAGGCGGTAATTGCTCACGGAACGGTCGGGGTATTCATGGATCCTCACGAAATATGCAACGTGCTCGGGCTGGACGGCGTAAAATATATGCTTGAAGACGCCGCGCGCACTCCGCTTAAAACCATGCTTACAACTCCGTCATGTGTGCCTGCCGTTCCGGGTTTTGAAGACACGGGCGCGAAAATTGACCCGGAGGACGTGGCTGAAACCATGGACTGGGACAGCACGGTCGGCCTCGGCGAGATGATGAACTTCCCCGGTGTTTTGTCGGGTGATGACCATACGCACGCTATACTTAAAGAGACGCTGGCGGCGGGAAAGATAATCACCGGTCATTATTCTGTTCCCGAGACGGGAAAAGGTCTAAACGCATATATCGCTTCGGGGGTAAGATGCTGCCACGAGTCAACGAGAGAAGAGGACGCTCTTCAAAAAATGCGGCTGGGGATGTATGCGCTTCTCCGCGAAGGCTCTGCCTGGCATGACCTTAAAGAGGTATCGAAAGCGATAACCAAACATGAAATCGACAGCAGGTTTGCCTGCCTTATATCCGACGATTCGCATACTCATACGCTTAAAAGGTACGGTCATCTCGACCATATCGTTAGACGCGCGGTAGAGGAAGGAATTGACCCCGTTACCGCAATTCAGATGGTAACCATAAATCCCGCGCAGTGTTTCCAACTCGACCACGAACTGGGTTCGGTTACGCCGGGTAAATGTGCCGATATAGTATTTTTAACAAGCCTTGAAAAATGCGGCGTGCAAAAAACCATGATAGACGGCGTAATTGTCGCTGCCGACGGGAAAATTACAAATGAATTTCCGCCCTATAAATATCCCGATAAGGCTTATAATACCGTGCATCTTGATAAAATAACCAAAGCCGACCTTGCAATAAAAGCGGAAGGTGAGAGCGCGAAAGTCAGAGTTATTGAAATTATCCCTGCGAGAGTAGGAAACTATGAGCGGCTTATCGATATGAAAGTAACAAACGGGGAGATAACTTCCGACATTGAACGCGATATACTGAAAACCGTTGTGTTTGAGAGACATAATAACACGGGCAAAGCGGGTAAAGGCTTTACAAAAGGATTCGGAATAAAGAAAGGCGCAATGGCGCAGACCGTTTCGCACGACGCCCATAACATTCTTGTCGTAGGTACTAACGACGAGGATATGGTGCTTGCGGTAAATACTCTTATTGATTGCGGCGGAGGAATGGTGACCGTAGCGGACGGTAAAGTCATAGCGTTGGTGGAGTTGCCCATAGCGGGACTTATGAACAGTCTGCCGCTTGAAGAAATGGATAAAAAAGTGGAAGCGCTCGAAAATTCATGGAAGGAGATAGGCTGCAAACATCCTTCTCCGTTTATGACAATGGCGCTCATTCCGCTTGCATGCCTGCCCGAACTGAGACTCACCGACAGAGGACTCGTAGATTGCAGGGAATTCAGGTTTACCGATTTAATCGAAAGAAAATAAAAATTTTAAAAATTACCGCCGCCGACTCTTTTTCAAAGAGTCGGCGGCG
>CALWBJ010000077.1 GCA_944376035.1 uncultured Clostridia bacterium
ATATATTAACCGAGAATAATAAGCGCGCCGGCGCCTGCATCGAGATTTATAGAAAGCGTGTTTCCTTTAACAACTGATTTCTCGCCGTTTTTAATTACAGTGATACTCTTGCAGTCCGCAAATTCCACCTTAGCGTTTGCTTCCACCTGTGTGGAAGTATTGAATATATAAAAGAGCCTTTCTTTTTCCGCACTGAAACAGGATAAAACGGTCTGTCCGTCGGAAGAGTATTTTACTACGTCTTTATGGCTGTCCTTTACAATATTGCCGTATTTCGGAAGCACTCCCTTGTAAACGGTTTCAGACCAGAGAATTTTACTCATTTCCTCTTTACCCACAAGGGCGTTTTCGTATTTTCCGGATACAAGCATACATTCGGGACGGGAGTGCATAAGGTATTTGCCGCATGCGGTAACCTGTTTTAACGCCTTTTTATAATAACCGTACATGAAAGTCTTTTCGCCGTACTCGTTAATAAGCCCCGCGATAGCGTCCTCGTCGCCTATCCAGCAGTTGGGGTAGCAGTAAGGGAAAAGTTGAATACCTTTGGCTCCGAAAGCAAGCGCGGAGTTTACGGAAAGTTCCACTTCATACATGGTAGGTACTCGCATTGTTCTCTGTTTCTCCCAGTACCCGCCGCACTGAACGAATATCCAGTATGGTACGCCGTCGGTTTTATCGTTAGAAAGGCATATCTGCGGCAATTCGTATATCGCTTCGTGATAGCCCCATTTGCAGGTTTCAAGGCTTCCGAACGGATACATATCGTACGAGTATACTTCGGGATGGTAACAGTCGTTTATCGTCCTTAAAAAATTAAAATATTTTTCGCCGTGCGGCTTGTCGTCCGAATATTTTTCAACGTGATTTACGTATCCCGGCACCCTTACCCCGTTCATATACTGAACTTCGAGAATATTATATGGATTATTATTGACAAGGAAAAGTTTATCGGGGCACACTTCGTCAAAAACTTTTTTAGCAGCCGCTATACCCTCGAAACTGACTTCACCCGGTTCGTCTACGAAAAGTATTCCGCCGAAAGATTTGTGCTCGCCCGCAAGGCGCAGAACGCGGCGGAGTTCGTCAGCAAGTTGCTTTTTTTCGCTCTCGGGACGGGTAGCATATAAAGGCTTTCCGCCTTCCGACCTGTTGCCTATATATTGTATCGCTACTTGCGCGCGTATCATATATACAAGATTGTACTTGTCACAATATTCCATGGCTTTAAGAGCCCATTCCTCGGTCGGAGTTCCGAACAATTCGTCATGACCGTAAACTACGTTTATTCCGCATTCCTTTATTGCGGCAAACTGCTCGTCGGTTATTTTCGAAGGATAAGAAATTCCGTTCTTTTCAATCGGAGGATGCGGGGAGCAGTAAATGCCTACCGGCATTACGTCTTCACCTAACTGTTCAAAATAGTAACTGTTAAATTTATCACTGTGGATTACAGGCATACTTCACCTCTCGTATGATTTTTATTCTTTATATTTTTCAATTTTCTTATTTGTTTTTTGATTATTGTTTTATTCTTTCTTTTTTATGATTATTCAGTTATTTATTATTTATTTTTATTATAATATCACCCTTATATGCAATGTACCATATAATTCAAGGCTCTATTTTTGTGAATTTACATATTAAAAGCACAAACTCATCAAAAGTTAATAATTTCATCCGTACTTTATATCGCTTTTCGCCATAAAAAAACCGCTATATGCTCTTAAACAATAATACGTAAAATGTTATATTATATTAAACAAATATATTAAAAAATTTCTATATCAAATTAAAATTTAAAAAGGAGATTAAAAGCAAAATCATGCAGATAAATACCGTAACAGGGAAAATAAAAAGAGAGGAACTCGGCGTAGTTTCCACTCACGAACACGTACTGCTCGACCTGACTGCTTTTTACAGGTCTCTGCCCGTAAAAGGTATTTCAGACCCGTCAACAGAAAAAGTAAAAATCCAAAACCTCGGAATACTTTACCGTGATTGTTACGCTTTAAAAGACAATCTTATTCTCGACGACGAAAAGTTACAGGCAAAAGAATTGTTATATTTTAAAAAAGCCGGCGGAAATACGGTAGTTGACGCATCGCTTGACGGTATCGGCAGAGACCCTCTGGCACTGAAACGAATAGCGGAAAAAACGGGGCTTAATATAATCATGGGGACGGGATTTTATGTGGGAGAAACCCACCCCGCCGCACTTAAAGATATGACCGACGATCAGATTGCCAAAATCATGACCGATGAAATCATTAACGGAGTTAAAGGCACTTCCGTTAAAGCGGGATATATAGGAGAAATAGGAATAAGCGAAATTTTTGACGACAGAGAGCGCGCGGTCTTGCGTGCCGCCGCAATAGCGCAGCAAAACACGGGCGTCGCGGTAAACGTACATATAAATCCCTGGACTGCAAACGGAAAGGAAGCGGCGGATATACTTTTAAAATGCGGCGCAGACCGCAGCAGAATCTGTATAAGCCACATTGACGTCGAAAACCGCGAAGACTATGTCCTATCCCTTCTCGACAAAGGCGTTTTCGTCGAATTCGATAATTTCGGAAAAGAATATTATATTAAAAAAGAAGTACGTAATTCCGGTTACGGGCTATTCGTACACGATACAGAAAGAGTATCTTTTCTTAAAAAACTTATAGACAGAGGCTACGTAAGTCAGATACTTTTATCCTGCGACGTCTGTCTGAAAATTCTCCTGCACCGTTACGGCGGCTGGGGATACGACCATCTTTTGACCAATATCGTCCCCATGATGCGTGAATTCGGAATTTCCGAAAACGATATAACCACCATGCTTAAAGATAACCCCGCGGCATGGCTCACGGGAGAAAAATAAAAAAAGTTTACAAATCAAAATCGATGTTATATAATAAAGGAGAATAATATGGAAATAATAAAAGATATTACCGATACTTCCTCTCTTCCCCGTATCCCCCGGTCGGAATATATTGAAAGAGCAAAAAAGGTTCAGGCGGCAATGAAAAAAGAAGGCTTTGACTTTATACTCTGCTACGGAAACGAAGCCGAACCGCAATACGTGAGGTATTTTTCCGCCTACTGGCCCTCTTTCGAAACGGCGGGCGTGCTCATACCGCAAGAAGGTCAGCCGTATCTTCTGATCGGCCCCGAAAGTTACACTTATGCCGCCGACCGCACTGAAATACCGATAATACGGCAGTTAAAAGCGTTCAGAGAATCGTCCGACCTCGAATATCCCGGCAAAAAACTCGACACCTTTAACAGCGTTTTTGAAGAAATTTATTCATCTAAACCTATTAAAAAATTCGGAGTGGCGGGCTTTTCGCTTATGACCATCGGCGTTTACGAGGCGCTTAAAGACGCACTTTCTTATTACGGTGATATAAAGATAGAAAAAGCCGATAGGATTGTAAACGACATCCGAATGATTAAAACCGAAAACGAATTAAAATGCATGCGCGCCGCTGCGGACATTACCCGCCGCACTTTCGATTTTGTACTTGACAACATAAAAGTCGGTATGACCGAGCAACAGGTCGTAGGACTTGCTCTCGGAAAAATGCACGAACTAGGCGCAGAACGGGAATCCTATCCCTTATGGGTTCTCACTGGTGAAGGTTCAGATCAGGCAATATCAAGGCCGCGCAATAAAAAAATCATGCCCGGCGATATGACTTTCATTCAGATAGGCGCACGTGTAGACGGATATGCGTCAAGTATCGGCAGAGCGGTAGTTTTCGGTAAAGCGACACCCGAACAAAAATCTCTTATAAATGCGGGATACAAAGCGCAAAGAGACGTTATCAGCCTTCTTAAAGCGGGCGCCAACGCCGCCGATATAGCAAAATTTCATATTAAAAACGTTACGGATATGGGTTACGGCGATTATCTTTTGTACGGACCTTGCCACGGTAACGGTACCATGGAAGGCGAAGCGCCGTGGATTGAAGTAAATTCAGACTATACGCTTAAAGAAAACATGACCTTCTGCGTGGATATTTTCTTGGGGAATAACGCTACTCATACGGGACTTCGTATCGAGGACGTCGTCTGCGTGAAAAAAGACGGCGCGGAAAATCTCACCGATTACCCGCAGGAAATTTTTGAAATTTTAAGATAAAAATGCCGTAATTACAATTAACAGAAAGTACTTAAAGTAATTATAGACTTTTATTAAATTGTCTTTAAATTGTTTTAATATTATGGCAGAGTAAAATAATAAAGGAAAAACGTAATGGAAAAACCGCAGATTTATGACGAAAACGGAATACCTGTCTTTACCGCCGAAAACGCTTTCGGTAAAGGCGGAAAAGTTCATATTCATCTGACCACCGAATATCCCGATTTCGTAGGGAAGCCGCATAAACACGAGTTTATAGAGATAGTATATATAATCTCGGGTTCTGCAACTCATAAGTGCGCGGGAAGCGAATATAAAGTTGGCATGGGCGACGTTGTGGTTATAAACAGCAACACTCCTCACGCTTTTTGCGAAGAAAAGTCAAACGATAAGTTTCTTGCTTACGATTTGATGTTCACCCCCGACTTTCTCGACCCGTCTATGCTCTCG
Source organism: uncultured Clostridia bacterium (assembly GCA_944376035.1). Taxonomy (GTDB): domain Bacteria; phylum Bacillota; class Clostridia; order Christensenellales; family Borkfalkiaceae; genus UBA1259. The sequence continues at coordinate 4,583 of CALWBJ010000077.1, forward strand.
ACAGCGGGTTTTGACGAACTTTGCGCTTCATTTCTCTTTTACTCGCTTTTTCCCGAATCTGCCAGAAACGAAGCCGACCTGCACCTTTCGGGCGCCAATTACGGAATGTTCGGAGAACTGTTCAACAAAATTTATATCGAATACCGCGCTAAGGAAAAGGGATATACGGAAATTGTGCGCGCATACACGGTAGAACTTTTAATCAAACTTTTCCGTCAGATAGATAAGTCTTCCGTAAACAGACTTTCTTCTCGTCAGAAAGAGACGGTAAACCGTGCGGTTAACTATTTAAGAGAAAGTTTCCAGTCGCACGTTACTTTGGAAGAACTCGCAATGCAGGTATTTTTAAGCAAAGACTACCTTAATAAAATTTTCCGTAAAGCCACGGGACTACCCGTAAACGCTTTCTTGCAAAAACTGCGCATCGAACAAGCGGCAAAAATGCTTCTTACTACCGACCTTACGGTGGACGCAATAGCGTTTGAATGCGGTTACGGAGACGTAAAAGCCTTTTATACCGCATTTAAAAAAATCATGAATACCACCCCCGGCTCATACCGTAAAGACAATTCTTTTTTCAGTAATAACAACTGACTTGAAATATAAATTAAAATACGCAATATTTTTATATTGATAAATGTGTTATAAGAAAAAAGTTTTTGTCTTAAAATAAAAGAGTAAAAAATTCGGAAAAATTACAGATAACGCCGACCGGAGTTTTTCTCCGGTCGGCGTTATTCGTTATTATTATTTATTTTATTTATTGCTGTTCGGTAAACTCTCCGAAACTCACCTTTATTTTAGTTCCTTCATCAAGTCTGCTTGATAAATTTACTTTAAAATTCCATTTACCGCACAACTTTTTCACCACCGCAAGTCCCAGACCGAAACCGCCGTGTTTGCCGCCGTGCGATTTGTCTACGGTAAAAAATCTTTCAAAGACACGCTCTTTGTCGGCTTCGGAAATTCCTATACCCGTGTCCTCAACCGTAAGGACGGGAACTTCCCCGCCTTTCAGACTTACGGTAAGTTTTCCTCCCTCCTTATTATACTTTATCGCGTTTCTTATTATATTCCCCGCAATCTGAGTAACTGCTTCATGAGTGCATCTGATAACGACCTCACTGTCTATATCCTTAATAAGAGTTAAATTTTTAGCCTCTATATCCGGCTCGGCTCCGTTTAAGATTTCCAGCACTATTCTCGATACGTTCACGTCGCAGGCACTCGTATCGCCGAAGTCTATCTCATTATAATTTATTATTGTCTCTATCAGAGCCGTAAGTCTTTCGCTCTGTTTTAAAATGGTATTGACGGCTTTTTCACGCTGCGCCTCTTTTATGTCTACGTTCTTTAAAAGTTCGGCAAAGCCTTTGATGCTTGTAAGCGGTGTATTCATCTCGTGAGTTATGTTTGCCACGAACTCGTTTTTGAATGCGAGAAGTTTTTCATTAAGTTTTTTCTGCTCTTCTATTTCAATTTCAAGATTTTTAACGGCTTTACTTTTTTCATTGACCATATTAGCCAATTTTCCTATTTCGGGATCGTATGCTACGACCTCAGAGCCGAGCGAAAGATCTTTGACCATTTTATCAAGCGGACGGAAAACGTAAACCGACCATATCGACGCGGCGACGGTACACATAACCGCACATAGGAACAAAATTCCGCTTACGCCCATAAACGTCTCTTTGAAAAGTGCCCACATTGAGGATACATCCGCCGAAAGTCTTAAAAATCCGTTTTGAGTCTTTTTACAGTAATATAAAGCCTCTCCCGAAGAAATTTCGGATTTTCTTAATGAATACCCTTCCCCATCGGAAGCGGCGTCGACAACTTCGGGCATTTCTGACTGATTTGTAATTTTTATAGCCTCATGACTTTCTCCGTGAACGCTTCCGTCGGACAATATAAAAGTTACCCTGACGCCGTCAATTTTATCCGAAAAATCTTTCGCTCCTATATCGCCCTTATCAAAATCCTGCTCCTCAAAAATTCCCGCATAGACTTTAAGTGTGTTTTTTTGAGCATTCAAAGATCTGTTATAAAAAATCTCAACCGAGGCAACCAGTAAAAGCAGCATGCACAATAGCGTTATAAAAAGAGAAAACAAAGTAATTTTTAATCTCATTAAAATACTCCGCCGTTTATTCGGTAGCGATAAACTTATATCCCACTCCGAAAACCGTAACAATATTCGTTATGCCCGATTTTCTCAGTTTCGCTACGTAATTGTCCAAAGTCCTTGTCTCTCCCCCCTCATAAGCCCATACGTTACACAATAGAGTCTGTCGGGAGAGCGCTACATTAGGATTTTCCATGAAAAATTTAAGCAGAGAAAATTCCTTATTTTTAAGGTTAAGAGTTTTTCCGTCGAGTTTTACTATTCTCGTATCCGAATTAAGCACTAATTTACCGATTCTCAGTACCGACGGGCTTTTTACACGCCTAAGCGCGGCTTTTACTCTTGCGGTCAGTTCAAGCACGCCGAAAGGCTTTGAAATATAATCGTCTGCGCCGAAATTAAGCCCCTTTACTTTATCGGTCTCCTTACCGAGCGCCGAAAGAATTATACATATAGTCTGCGGACTGAAAGTTTTTAACTCTTTAAGAACGTCTAACCCGTTTCCGTCGGGAAGCATAATGTCTATAAGAGCGACATGAGGATATCCGCTCTTTAATGCCGTTTTAAATTCCGCACAACTTGAAAAACACGCGCAGTCAATCTCTGCCGCTTCAAGCGCGCAACTCACAAGTTCAGCAATACTTTCGTCGTCTTCAAGCAAAAATACCGAATAAATCATAAAAATCACCCTCTTTATTCGATTATATAATAAATAGGGTGATTTTTCAAGTTTTTATATGCCTTTCAATCTATATTAAAAAAACAGTTATTTATAAAAAACTATTTTTATGTTATTTTCTATTCGTACGCGTGTGCTATATAGTCCAAATGGTCTCCTATTCTTTCCATATTGTTGACAAGATTTACGAAAACGCTGCTGCTCTCGGCTTTACATTCTCCGCTGTTAAGCCTGTCTATGTGTTCGTTCATCAGTCTTTTGCGCATTGCGTCAACATCGTTTTCATACTCGTCCGTCTGCGAAAGTATAGTAAGATCTTTTGAAAGTATGAGCTCATGAACTATTTTATACATGTCGAAAAGTTTTTCCTTCATCTTTTCAAGTTCCACAACCACACTTTCGGAAAAATCAAGAGAATACTTTACTCTGCGCCTTGTATATTTGGTCATGTTCTGTCCGAGTTCCGCGACCCTCAGAACGTCTCCCACACAATGATGTCTGGCAGAAATATCTTTTTCAACATGCTCGGTGTTTCCCGCCGCCGAAATTTTTACCAGATAATCGGTAATATTCTGACAGGTTTCGGTAACCTCTTCCACCTGTTTTTCGAGATCCTGTGTTTTGGAAGTATCCGCGCGTTCAAAACCGCTCAGCGCCCCGTCAAAAATCTGCATTGACTTGTCAAGAGCCGCCGCAAGTTCCTTATCTGCGGCTTCAACCGCTACTGTCGGAGCAGATAAAAATCTCTTATCGAGATAACTGACTCTTTCATCTTTACCTGCTTTTTTATCTCTTATTATCTTTTCGGAAAGATATACGAAACCCCCCGTAAACGGCAAAAATAACGCGGTACATATTACGTTGAATGCCGTATGGAACATAGCAATCTGCGTTCCCGGATATCCCTTGAACCACACAGCAAAAGTAGAATCCATAAATCCGGGGAAGATAAGCAGAACAGCGAAGAATATCATTGAGCCGAATACATTGAACATCAGATGTATGATACTCGCACGGCGGGCATTCGCGCTCGACCCAATCGATGACATAAGTGCCGTTACACATGACCCTATATTTGTACCGAGAAATATGTATAACACCGAATTTCCGCCCCCGCCGACTACAATTCCCGCGCTCGCCATCGCGATTAAAACCGATGTTATCGCAGAACTGCTCTGAGTTATAGCCGTAAGTATAAGTCCCATACCAAGCAGCAGCAACGGATTTTTAACGTGACTCAATAAGTTTGTAATCGCGCCGTCTTTATCCATATCGGCAAGCGATCCGCTCATCATTTTAAGTCCGATAAATACAAGTCCGAGTCCCGCGAACATGAGTCCTACGCTTTTTACTTTATCATTCTTTGCAAACATATCGACAAATATGCCGAAAAACGCGAATAACGGGAAAAATTTAGTAAAATCGAAAGATTCCAACGCCGCTATCTGCGCGGTTATGGTCGTTCCTATGTTTGCGCCCATTATAACGGTTGTAGCCTGATATAAACTCATTATCCCGGCGTTTACAAGTCCTACTACCATTACGGTAGTCAAACCCGAACTCTGAACTATGGCCGTTGCTACCGTTCCGACCCCTACTCCGACAAACTTTTTCTTGGACGACTTGTCAAACAATGCCCTTAATTTATTGTTTGCAAGTTTCTCCATATTGTCGGAAAGCAGCCTGACACCGATAAGCAGAACCCCTACCCCGCCGAGAAGCCACAGCGAAGTGTAAAGATATTCCAATGCCGTCATACTTTCTCCGATGTTTTTTCTTTAATTATAGTATAAAAATGTATATCTTTTGTTTTAGAATTGTCTACAAATTGTAAAATGTAATTATAAGATTATAACTTATCTGCTAAACATAAAAAAGTTGCAAGTATTTATAATTATAGAAATTTTTAAAATACATTTGCAACCGTTTTATATGAAAATCATTAAAATTATTATTTAACACAGACTATCAGGGATCAAAACAGATATAACCGGTCGGACTTTGAAGGTAATCTTCGTTAATTTTCGGAATTATTCCGTTATCGGAATTTTCATTTGGGATTATATCCGGGTTTAAATCGGGCTCGGGTTTTTTCTCACAGCCTTCTATTATAACTCCCTGCATTGCGTTGTATTTATCTTTTCTGATTTTTTTCTGAGAAATAATGACGCCGTCTTTACTGACTACTATATATCCTTCGCTTTTAAGTCCTTGCTTTCCGTAATTAAGCACCTTGGTTTCGCCTTCGAAAAGGTCGGGATATTCACCGGCCCTAGCGGTTATCCGCTGAGGTTCGGGTGCGGGAATATACTCGCTTACCACGCTCTTTCTGGCATATTTTTCTTTCAGAGGCTCGCCGTATATACCTATGGTGAGTCTTGTCCCGTCGGCTTTTGTCTTAATTATAATAGGGTTATGTGTATTGTTTACAAATTTTAAGTCTGCGTTACCCGAATTGACCATAGCGTCGAAAGACGGAGCAATATAACTTACCGGAAGACTGTGCGGATGATATTCGGTTATTTCGAGTCCGCCGAGGAGCGCCGCATTATAAATGGTTGTGGATACCTGACAAACGCCCCCGCCTACCCCGTCGACAAATTTGCCGCCGACAATTATCTTTGCGGCTTTATAACCACGTTTTACCGAACGCTCGCCTACCGTGCGGTTAAAAGAAAACTCTGCCCCTACATCTATAAAAGTATTGTTTAACGCTTTTGCGGCAAGGCCTATGTTTGTTTTTCTTTCTTCGGTAGAAGTGGAATAAGATGTGTAAAACTGAGACCTCAGAACAATAAATTCAGGTCTTAAATCATAAAACGGCATCTGACTTTCGGCATTTGCTTTATTTACAGTAATAGCCTGAAAATTAAAAACACCGCATAAAAGACATATAATTGCTGTAAAAATAAATAATGATTTGATTCTTTTCATAAAGTCTATACTTATTATGAGTAAATAAAACAGTTTAATACCGATTTATTTGTCGTTTTAGGACTTAGAAGAAAGACATGAAAAAAACTTATGAAAACATTTATAAAAAATACTTGCAAAAGATAATGGATTATGATAAAATATGCAGCGTAAAAGGAGACATAGCTCAGTCGGTTAGAGCGCTTGCTTCACATGCAAGAGGTCGCGGGTTCGAGTCCCTCTGCCTCCACCATCAGGACACACGTATAAGGAGCGTACAATTCTCCCCTGCGTGTGTCTTTTACTATGCATAAACGCCTTAAACAAAGCGTTTTACGTCAGTGCTTTTTTTATTCATTATCACAACACTTCAATCAGTCCGCTGCCCATAGCATAAAACACTACTGATATCAGAATACCTATAAATGGCACTGCCCCCTACAGCACCCCAGCAATAAAAGGAATGCAGTAAACTCATAATACCTTCCTTGTCTTTAAAAGGACATGCTTCAACAATAGGAGCCTTTTCTCTTTGCCGCGCGGTTTACGCTATAAAAAACAGGCGGAGTGACCGACGGCAATATTATCTTATAATAATACGGAATATTTCAATATAATAAAAAAAATACTTTGCTTGTTTAAAGGTTATACGTTCTTGTCAACACGTAAGTCGGCACATGATAC
>CALWBJ010000078.1 GCA_944376035.1 uncultured Clostridia bacterium
AACTTATTGTACTCGCACCCGCATCGGTGCAGGAAATGGTCGACCTTACATTCAAAGGATTTGATCTTGCAGATAAATACAGAATGCAGACTATGATTCTTGCAGACGGCACAATGGGTCAGATGATGGAACCTGTAAGTCTTAATCTCGGCGAAGTAAAAGAATACGACAAGAGTTGGGCAACTACCGGGACAGGCAGGCACAAGGGCAGAAATATAATAAATTCACTTTCGCTTTCTCCGACGCAACTTGAAGAGTGGAATTTTTCCAGATATGAACGTTACAAAATCGTGGAACGCGACGAAGTCATGTTTGAAGAATTTATGATGGAAGATGCCGAATTCTGTATTGTCGCTTTCGGAATTGCAGCAAGGATTTCCAAAAACGCCATAATGGAAGCGAGGAAACAAGGTTATAAAGTCGGTCTTATCCGTCCGATAACTCTTTGGCCGTTCCCGAAAGACGCACTTAAAAAAGCGGCTGAAAAGGTTAAGGCGTTTATATCGGTCGAACTCAATATGGGGCAAATGATTGACGATGTCAAACTTGCCATAGACTGCAAACGTCCGGTATATTTATGCAACCGTACGGGCGGTATGCTCGTATCTCCCGATGAGGTAGTTGCAAAAATCAAACAAATAGCGGAAGGAGGGGCAAAACAATGGTAGTATTTCAGAAAACCAAAGGTCTTACCGATAATCAGATGCATTACTGCCCTGGTTGTACTCACGGAATTATCCACAGACTCGTAGCCGAGGTTTTGGAAGAACTCGGAGTTCTTGACAGGACTGTGGGTGTGGCGTCCGTGGGATGTTCGGTATTTTCATATAATTATTTTAATTGCGACATGATTCAGGCGGCGCACGGCAGAGCGCCTGCTGTAGCAACCGGAGCAAAAAGAGCAAATCCCGACAATATAGTGTTTACTTATCAGGGAGACGGCGATCTTGCCGCAATCGGCACTGCTGAAACAGTTCATTCGGCTGCCAGAAACGAAAACATAACGGTTATATTTGTTAATAATGCTATATACGGTATGACGGGCGGACAAATGGCTCCGACGACGCTTCCTAACCAGGTTACCCAGACTTCGCCCTACGGCAGAGACGTAACGGTAGTAGGATATCCCGTCAAAGTATGCGAAATGCTCTCGCAAGTCGACGGAGCGTCTTATCTCGAACGCGTTGCCGTGAACAACATAGCCAATATCAAGAAAGCAAAGAAAGCCATATATCATGCATTCAAAAATCAGATGGAGGGAAAGGGATTTTCACTTATCGAAGTTCTTTCCACTTGCCCGACCAACTGGGGACTTTCTCCGAAGGACGCTATAAAATGGCTTGACGACAATATGGAAAAATACTATCCTCTGGGAGTGTATAAAGACAAGTACAAGGAGGAAAAATAAATGGCAAAGACAACTAAAATCCTCATTGCGGGATTTGGCGGTCAAGGAATACTTTTTGCAGGTAAGGCTCTTGCATATACCGGCCTTAAAGCGGATATGGAAGTCAGTTGGCTTCCTTCATACGGTCCGGAAATGCGCGGCGGTACCGCAAATTGCAGCGTAACGCTTTCCGATACGCCCATAGGTTCTCCGATAGTCGATAAGCCGGATATACTTATCGCCATGAACCTGCCTTCTCTCGAAAAGTATTTTTATGAAACAGAGAAAGGCGGATATATTATTTTCGACAGTTCACTGATTACCAAGCAGGATACCAGAGACGATGTTATCACCGTTGGTATACCTGCGACAAAAATGGCAAGTGATAACGGACTTGATGGACTGGCGAATATGATAATGTTAGGTAAGGTTATTAAAGTAACAAATATACTTACTATCGAACAAATAGAAAACAGTCTATCGCAAATGGTACCCGCAAAGAAAGCGGAACTTTTACAAAAAAATATCAAGGCGATAGAATTGGGTTATAATTATTAAGGGGGAGTTATTATGAAAGAGCAGTTGAAGGCTATGGGGCAAAGATTGACGGAACTTAGAGAAATAAAAGGTGTTTCAGTCAAAGAAATTGCCGAGAGGCTTAAAATGACCGAAGAGGAATATTCCGAATACGAAAGCGGAGACAGGGATTTCTCATTCAGTTTTATGTTTAACGTGGCTACTATTTTCGGGGTCGACGTATTCAATTTGCTTTCAGGTAACTCGCCAAAACTGAGCGATTGTGCGGTTGTTAGAAAAGGTCAGGAATTTTTTATAAAAAAAGAAGGATCTTATAATTATAAACATCTTGCTTATACTTTTAAAAATAAAAAGGCAGAGCCGTTTTTTGTCGTAAGTATGCCCGGAGAAGAAGATACTGAACGTCATAGTCATGAAGGTCAGGAATTTAATTTCGTTCTTTCGGGGAAAATGCTTTTCAGAATCGGAGATATGGAATATGAACTGAATAAAGGCGACAGCGTTTATTTTAATTCAGGACTTCCTCACGGCATAAAAGTATTGGGAGATAAACCCGTAAAATTTCTTGCAGTAGTTATGAAATAATTCAATTTACGCCGTTACGGAGTGAAATATGGTTATTTACGAAAAATACACAGGAAGAAACAGAGATTCATTTAAAGATTTACAGGATTTAAGAGAAAATTTTAAAATATCGTACCCCGATGATTTTAACTTCGCGTACGATGTTATGGATGTTTTGGCAAAAGAAAAACCGGATAAACTTGCAATGCTTTGGCTTTCGGATAAAAAGGAAGAAAAGCGTTTTACTTTTGCCGATATGAAATATTGGTCGGACAAGACCGCAAATTATTTAAAGAGCGTCGGGATAAAGAAAGGGGACAAAGTGCTTCTGGTTTTGAAACGCAGTTATCTTTTCTGGTTCTGTATGCTTGCGATGCATAAAATAGGCGCTATACCGATTCAGGCAACGAATATGCTCGTCGGTAAGGATTTTACTTACAGATGTAATAAAGCCTCAATTCGCGCAGTTATCATAACGGGCGACGGAGACGTAAGCGAGCATTTCGACACAGTGGAAAAAGAATGTCCCACCGTTGAACTGAAATTTATTACAAAACATAAAAACGCAGGAAGCGGCTGGATAGACTTTGAAAGCGGCTTGGAGAAGGCCGATGCCGTTTGGCATAAGCCCGAAGGTAAAGATGCAATTAAGGCAAAAGATATAATGTTTATGGCATTTTCTTCGGGTACAACAGGCTATCCCAAAATGATAATGCATGACTATACTTATCCGCTCGGCCATATCGTTACGGGGCTGTTCTGGCACAGAGTTATCGACGGAGGTCTTCACTTTACTATTTCCGATACCGGTTGGCTGAAGTCCTTATGGGGTAAGTTTTACGGTCAGTGGTTCGGTGAATCCGCTATACTTGTTTACGATTTTAATAAGTTTGACGGGGCCGATATATTAAGCGTGCTTGCCGATTATAAAGTTACCACTTTTTGCGTTCCGCCGACAATGTACAGATTTATGTTACAGCATGACGTAAAATCTTATGATTTAAGTTCACTGAAACACTGTTGTTCGGCAGGCGAGGCTCTTAACGCCGATATTTTCAATAAATGGAAAGAGGCGACAGGACTTGAAATTTACGAAGGATTCGGCCAGACGGAAACTACATTATGTCTCGGAACATTATACGGATTTTCCAGACCGCTTTCGGGATTTATAGGGAAGCCCGTTCCGGGTTATGACCTTTGCGTCAACAATAAAGACGGGAGAGAATGTCTCCCCGGTGAATCCGGAGAAATCTGCATAAGGGCATCGCTCGATAATAAGCCTTGCGGACTTATGTGCGGATATTATAACGACGAGGAATCCACTTCTTATAGTTGGCGCGGCGGTTGTTTCCATACGGGAGATACTGCTTACGTTGATGAATACGGAAACTATAAGTATATAGGCAGAAACGACGACGTTATAAAATCTTCGGGATACCGCATAGGACCTTTTGAGGTTGAAAGCGTACTTATGGAGCATCCCGCCGTACTTGAAGTCGCCGTTACGGGTGTGCCCGACGAAAAACGCGGATTTAACGTTAAAGCAACGATAGTTTTAAGAAAAGGTTTTGAACCGAGCGATAGTCTCGTAAAAGAACTTCAAGATTACGTAAAAACAAATACCGCGCCCTATAAATATCCGCGTGTAGTGGAGTTTGTTGATTCTCTTCCTAAAACTATAAGCGGCAAAATAAGAAGAACGGAAATACGTGAAAGAGACATGATTAAATACGGTAAAAAATAATATAATAGGCGTTAAATATAAACGTTACTAAAATATTTTTATATTATCGAGCCAAAAATTAAATGACGAAAGCGAGGGAGCATTGTAAAATGCCCCTCCTTTTTAATAATAGTTTTATAAATATTATGACATGATTCGTGCTGCTTCTTAAAAGATAACTTTTTGGATGCAAGGCAGATAAAAAACTTTTACTTTCAATAATTTTACGGGTTTATAATGCTTGACATGTAAGTTTTTATATGTTACTATATTAGCGTGATAAAGTGTTAAAGTATTTTATAAAGAAATTAAAGTAAAATTTATAGAAAAAGTGAAGGTAATTAAATGAAAACTGAAAAATCAATCATGACTAACGAGGAGAAAATCTGTTTCAGTCTCAGAAGTCTATATAGTGAATACGGTTATTCGTATTTTAAGATGAGTAAATTTGAAGAATACGATCTTTACGGTCAGAATAAAGATTTTCTTATATCGGACAGCGTAATTACTTTTACCGATACGGACGGTAAACTTATGGCATTAAAGCCTGACGTAACATTGTCCATTGTTAAAAATTCATCTGCGAATCCCAAAGGCGTGGATAGATATTTTTACAACGAAAATGTTTACAGAATTTCAGACAGCACGCGGCGATACAAAGAAATATTGCAGACAGGTCTTGAATGCATGGGCAATCTGACTGATTATAATATTTTTGAAGTAGTCTATCTTGCCGCCAGAAGTCTTGAAAGTATATCGGAAAATAACGTGCTTGTTCTTTCGCATCTCGGAGTATTGAAAGCGATTTTGGAAAATACGGAATTTAACCGAGAGCAGTTGTTGAAGAAGATTTCCGAAAAAAATCTTCGCGGAGTTGAAGAAATCTGCGCCGAGTTTTCTATTGACGATAAAACTGCCGATATATTAAAAACTATAACAATTTCAGACGGAGAGCCAGAAAAAGTAATAAGGCAAATTACCTGCAAGACTGAAAACGTAAAAATAAAAAATGCACTGAAAGAACTGGAATCTGCTGTAATTTTCTGTAAAAGTTCAGGTTACGAAAAATTGAGAGTAGATTTTTCGCTTGTTTCAGATATGAATTATTATAACGGTATAATATTCAGAGGATACGTTAAAGAGATTCCGACGCGTGTTATAAGCGGCGGACAATACGACAATTTAATGAAAAAAATGGGCAAAAATTCCAAAGCGGTTGGATTTGCCGTTTATCTGGACCTTACGGAAAGGCTGAAAAAAGACGACTCCGCCGATGTAGACGTGCTGTTAATTTACGGTAATTCCGATGATCCGCTAAAAGTTATAAAAGCAGTGAATGCGTTTATAGAAAAAGGAGAATCTGTTGCTGCATATAACTATGTCCCTGAAAAACTGACTTATTTGAGAAAAGTTTGTTTAAGTGAATTGGAAATGAAGGTATAAGTATGAAAGAAATGTTAAATGTTGCCCTTCCGAAAGGCAGATTGGGAGAGAAAGTTTATAAACTGTTTCAGACAGCAGGTTACGATTGTCCGGATATATTAGACCCCAATACACGTAAACTCATATTCGAAAATCCTGATAAAGGAATAAGGTTTTTTTGGGTAAAACCTTCGGACGTTTCTATTTACGTAGAGAGAGGCGCTGCCGACCTAGGAGTTGCGGGAAAAGACATTCTTATGGAATTTAAACCGAATGTGTTTGAACTTTCCGATTTAAAACTCGGTAAATGCAGGCTTGCGGTTGCCGCAAAAAAAGGTTTCAGAGACAGACATGATTATACTTTGAGGGTAGCGACTAAATTCCCTAACGTTACAACCGATTATTACTCGCAGAAAAGCAGAAATGTAGATATTATAAAACTAAACGGTTCAATAGAACTTGCGCCTATTTTAGGGCTTTCCGACGTGATTTTGGATATTGTTGAAACAGGCACTACATTACTCGAAAACAATCTTGAACCCATTGAAACCGTCGCACAGGTTTCTGCAAGACTTATAGCGAACATTTCTTCTTATCAGTTTAAAAATAAAGAAATAAATGAGATTATAGAAAAAATAAATTTACTTACGGAGGCAAAATAATGATAAAAATCATAGATTACAAAGCCGACTGTGATGGAATTTTTTCACGCTACACCGATAAAGTCAATGTTCAGTCCGCCGTAAGTGAAATAATTGAAAATGTAAAAAAGAACGGCGATTCCGCCCTTTATGAATATACATTAAAATTCGACGGGGCTGAACTGAATAATCTTGAAGTAGATAAAAGTGAAATAAAGCAAGCGATAGAAGAAACTGACAGTGAATTTTTAAAAATTATAAGAATCGCCGCCGAAAACATAAAATCTTTTCACGAAAAGCAAAAACGAGAGGGTTTTTCGATTATTAACCAGAACGGTATTAAGGTAGGGCAGAGAGTTATACCCATTGAAAAGGTAGGACTTTATGTACCGGGCGGCACAGCCGCATATCCTTCTACCGTACTGATGGACGCCATTCCCGCAAAAATAGCAGGATGTGAACAGATTATTATGACTACACCTCCCGATAAAAACGGAAAAATCAGAGCGGAAATCCTTGCCGCGGCAGATATAGCGGGGGTAGACAGAATTTTTAAAGTAGGAGGGGCCCAGGCGATTGCCGCTCTTGCATACGGAACTGAAAGTATACCAAGCGTATATAAAATAGTCGGGCCGGGTAACGCCTTTGTCGCTGAGGCTAAAAGACAGGTTTTCGGGAAAGTTGCTATCGATATGATTGCGGGACCAAGCGAGATTCTTATAATTGCAGATGATAACGCAAATCCCGTTTTTGTAGCGGCGGATATGCTTTCGCAGGCTGAACACGATAAAAACGCAAGCGCTGTTCTGATTACTTTAAGCAAGGAATTCGCGTTTGCAGTTTCACAAGAAATAGAAAAACAGATTTCTACACTAAAAAGATATGAAATAGCGAGAGAGTCAATAGACTCCAACGGTAAAATTATAATTGCAGAAGATTTAAATCAGGCTATAAATATTTCAAATGAAATTGCCCCCGAGCATCTTGAACTTTGTATTGAAAACGCGGAGAGCAGTTTGGATAAGGTTAAAAACGCGGGTTCTGTATTTTTAGGGAATTTTTGCCCGGAAGCGCTCGGGGATTATTATGCAGGACCGAATCATACTCTTCCCACGAGCGGTACCGCTAAATTTTCAAGTCCTCTTTCGGTAGACGATTTTGTCAAAAAAACCCAGTTTATATCCTGTACGGAAAACTGTTTAAAAAAAGTTTGCATGGATATAAATGAATTTGCAATAAAAGAAGGGCTGACGGCACACGGTAAAAGTGCCACAATACGATTCGAGGAGTTTGATAAATGAGTCGCTTTTTCAGTAGCAAATATAAGCATTTGTCAGAGTACGTTCCCGGCGAACAACCAAAAGACAAAAAATATATTAAACTTAACACAAACGAATCGCCTTTTCCGCCGTCCGAAAAAGTTATAAATGCGGTTTTAGAGGCAGCAAGAGGTTTAAATCTATATTGCGATCCCGAATGTTCGGCTCTTACAGAGAGTGTGGCGGAATATTACGGCGTAAACTCCGAAAACGTATTGATGACAAACGGCTCGGACGAGATCTTAAACTTTGCTTTTTCTGCGTTCGGGGATATTGAGCATCCGTTTGCTTTTCCCGATATTACTTACGGCTTTTATCCTGTTTTCGCACGTATGAACGGCGTGCCTTTTGAAACAATTGCGTTAAATGACGATTTTAATGTTGATCCTGACGATTATTGCGGTATAAACAAAAATGTGGTTATAGCAAATCCTAATGCTCCTACAGGGTTAGTATTATCTTTAAAAGAGATAGAAAAAATTATTGCTTCAAACAAAAATAATGTTATAATAATAGATGAGGCATATATAGATTTCGGCGGGGAAAGCAGCATTTCTCTTATAAAAAAATATGATAATCTGTTGGTTTCCCGAACTTTTTCCAAATCTTTTTCCCTTGCGGGAGGACGTCTCGGATTCGGAGTCGGCTCTGCTGAAATTATAAAAGATTTAAAGAAAATTAAATATTCCACAAATCCTTATAACGTTAATAGCATGACGCAGAGCGCGGGATTTGCCGCGATGAAAGATGTTAAATATTATATTGATAATTGCAAAGAAATAATAAGAGTTCGTGAAAAATATAAAAAAGAACTTTCTGCCCGTAATTTTTTCGTTACCGATTCTAGTGCCAATTTTATTTTTGCAAAACACGATAAAATTCCGGGTGCCGTGCTTTATTCAGAACTCAAAAAAAGAGGCGTTTTGGTAAGACATTTTTCCACAGAAAAAATAAGCAATTTTGTACGAATAACGGTTGGTACGGATGAGCAAATGCAAGCGCTTTTAAAAAATACTGATATTATTATCGGAGAAAACAGATGAGAAACAGTAAAATAGAAAGAAATACCAAAGAAACCCAAATTTTACTTACGCTTAATATTGACGGAACGGGAAAATCGGAAATAGACACAGGTTCGGGTTTTCTTGACCACATGCTTACTCTTTTTTCCGCGCATGGAAATTTTGACCTTAATATTAAGTGTATAGGAGATAAAAATGTAGATTACCACCACTCTGTAGAAGATATAGGTATATGTCTTGGACAGGCTTTCAAAGAGTGCTTGGGAGATAAAAAGGGAGTAAAACGTTATGGTGATAAAATTCTTCCTATGGACGAATCTTTAATACTGACGGCGGTGGATTTTTCGGGGAGAAGTTATCTGAATTTCAACGCGCATTTTGAGAGCGGAAAAGTTGGCGAATTCGATACCGAACTTGTAGAGGAGTTTTTCTTGGGATTTATCAGAAAAGCGGAGGCAACGCTTCATATAGTACAACTTGCAGGATCTAATACTCATCACATTATAGAAGGTATTTTCAAATCGGCAGCAAGAAGTATTTCCGAAGCCTGCGAATACGATTCTAAAAATCCGGACAAAATTCCTTCAACAAAAGGAAGTTTATAAAACATCAAGGACTATACAGATGATTACTATTGTTGATTACGGCGTGGGAAATCTTTACTCGCTGAAAAGTTCTTTTTCTTTCATAGGTCAGGAAGTTGAAGTCAGTGGGGACGTTGAGAAAATCTCAGCCGCCTCAAAAATTGTTCTTCCCGGCGTAGGCGCTTTTGCGGACGCGGCGGAAAAACTCCGTCAAAAAGGTATTGACGAGGTTTTGAAAAGAAAAGCAGAAGAAGGTACGCCGCTTCTGGGAATTTGTCTCGGTATGCAACTTTTGTTTGATTACAGTTTGGAATATGGTAATCACCGCGGACTTTCTTTGATAAAAGGTAAAGTTGTTCCAATGAAGGGTTTTATCCCGAACTATTATAAAATTCCGCAGATAGGCTGGAACAGTCTTAATTTTCACGGAAGTAAACATCCTATATTTAAATACATTAAAGAAGGCGATTTTGTTTATTTTGTGCATTCCTATTTTGCTAAACCTGATAATAAAGAAAATTTGTGCGCAACGACAAATTACGGCGAATCTGTTACGGCGGCGGTAGCAAGCGGAAATGTCGCAGGATGTCAATTCCATCCTGAAAAGAGCGGGCGTGTAGGATTAGACATATTGCGCGGATTCTGCGAATGGGAGGGTAAAATATGATAATTTTTCCTGCCATAGATTTATTCGGGGGTAAGGCTGTAAGACTTTATAAAGGGGATTATTCGCAAATGACCGTATACAGCGATTCACCGCTTTCTGTCGCGCGTGATTTTCAGGCTTGCGGGGCTAAGTATATTCACCTTGTCGATCTTGAAGGCGCTAAAAAAGGTTCTACTCCGAATATAAGATTTATAAAAGAAATTGTAAATAATACG
>CALWBJ010000079.1 GCA_944376035.1 uncultured Clostridia bacterium
ATTCTGAAAACGCAACAGAAAAACAAGCAAGCGTTTCAGACGGAAAAGAAGTTAACGAGACTAATTTTCCCGACCAAACATTCAGAATGAACGTGCCGTGGAAAAAAGAGTAGAAGAATATTTTAATATTTTACATTCGGTAAGAAACAGCGGCGCGGAAAAAAATATGAATTGGGCAAAATTTATGCTCAAAGATTAAAATTTGCTTTTATTGTTTTTATATTATATTTTTTTGTTATTTGTTTTGATATTCTGATTATTTTTTTGAATTTTGATTTTGCGATTTGATTTTTTAATCAAAAGTTTATTTTTATTTAAGTTTATATATTTTATAAGTCCGAAAACTATTATACAATGCGCGCGTGCCGATAACAGACGGCACGCGCGCATTGATTATTGAAAGAAAAACTACAAAATTTGTATAAAGTTATTTAGAGGTAATTATCAGTTTATTGCGACCGTACGGTAGTATGTTTCAAATACCTTGCCGTTATAAGACATAAAATCCTGCGTATATCCCAAAGAATCGGCGTTGTATAAGCCTGTTATTCTTCTCATAACAAGAATATCGAATTTGTTTCTTGTGTTAGAAAAGAAAGGATAAACGGTGTTTACTGCGGACACGTATGCCGTAACGGGCTTTTTTAATGTTCCGTCTGAGTTATAAATAGAATCGAGGTATTCTTTGTCTCGTCCGCTTAAATCTATCAGAAAGTCTCTTTTTTCGGGAGTATAAGTTACAGTAACTTTGTATCCGTCAGAATATTTTGCGCTGTAATCGTCGGGAAGTGACGCGAAGTCAAAAAGGGTGTTAACCTTTCCCGTCTTAATACTGTAAATATAATAATATCCGAACGCTCCGCTACCTCCGCTGTCAATGCCGAGAAATATCTCTTTTATTCCGTCTCCCGTGAAATCGGCGAGAGTTATATCAGGGCTGTATCCCGCATTTTCTTTCGGCTCTATATTAAACAGTTGCTTTCCCGTCTTTAAATCTTTTACGATTACGGTTATGTTTTTGGCAAAGAGCCCTTTATTTTCGTATGTCGCATAAAGTTCGACTTTCTGAATGCCTTTTTCAAGCAGTTTTCCGCATTGAGAAAAAATGAGCGTCGGCGGTATTTCCCTCGCATAAGCCGCGCTGAAATCCTTTTGATAATAAGCGGGGAAGATAACCAGTGCCGCTATCAGAAGAATAAAAATTTTAAATGATGATTTTTTTAAGGTGTTTTTCATAAAATTTAGTCTGCTTAAAAATCTGAATATTATGTATTTTAAATTACATAAAGAATTTATTTACTGTGTTTATATTCTGTTTATATCGCAAAAACTGACTGCGCCCTGCGGAAATTCCGCAGGGCGCACAATTTTTAATGAATTTAAGTAAGATTTATTCTTATTTTGTTATGTTTTTTATAAAATATTTTTTATTATTTCTTATTTTTTAATTATGCCTATAAGATTTTCGTAAGTGCCGGGGAAGAAAATAAATACCACAATAAGGGCAAGCAGAGCAATGAAGATTATCTGGAAAATAATATTGCGTTTTGACATTGCTTCAAGCCCTACGATTGCAACGAGAAGAAGCGAGCCGTATGTACGCGCGATTTCAAGTATATTCTTTATCGTACCTTCGGGAATAAAACTGAAATTTGCGTTTATTATAAGAAGCGCATAAACTATTACCAAAAGAACTGCCAGAATTTCTCCTAAAATATCCCATACCTTTTCAAAACTTTTAAACATTTTATTACCTCCTTGAAGTGAATAGAAATATTATATGCCATCAAGAGCGTTATGTCAACAGTTATCTTTAAAATGGTCGATAAAAAATTTTAATTTTTTCCGCAAAGGTAATAAAATAATTTTCCGATTTTGTCGTTCGGGAAATTAAAAATATAAAATTTCATAATAAACGGTTGTCATAAAATACTTGAATTAAGACTTTTTTGCGGTTAAATTAAAGCAAAAAAAGGAGAAAACAAATGATTTTCTATTTTGACTCTTTGGGCGCGCCTGTATCTTTCACGCCCGAACGGATATTTCAAGGTTCAAACCGTGCAAACGATATTTATCTTATCGCACCCGCTGCGCCGCAGTGCGTGGCGAGTGTAAAGTTTTCTTTGCCGTCCGGTGATTCTTTCGGCCCCGAGGTTATGGAACGGTGTGATGAGTTGCCTGATACCATAAAAAATTCAGAGGGTGCGGACCTTGCGATATGGCATTATCTCTTATCGTCGTCGGTAACGGCTTATCCCGGCGCAGTTTCCGTTCAGTTCACTCTTACGGGAACGGACGGATATGTTTATGCTACTCCTGCTCAGGAGTTTATAGTTGAGAGGGGAGTTATAGGGGACGAGCCCGTTCAGGGTGATTCTTATCAGACAGTACTTGATTTTGTAGCGACATTGAGCGGGAAAGTAACCGAATTTGAAGGGAAGATTTTAAGTATGAGTTCTACTTCCATTGAAAACGGTTCGGGAATGGGCTCGGTACAGCAAAAAGCGTTTAATCAGGACCAGGATAACTTTGAGGGCGGTAATGCAAGCGGAAAAATGTCCGCGTCGTTCGGCAGCGAAACCGAGGCTTCGGCGGATTTTACATTTACGGCAGGTAAAGGCACGGTTGCCGCTTCCGAGTGTCAGTTTGCGGTAGGATCTTATAATCAAGAGGACGGCGATGCTGTCTTTTTGGTCGGTAACGGAACTGCCGAACAGAAAAAAACCGCATTTTCTGTCAAAAAAGACGGCAGAGCGACAGTCGGCAGTGCGCCGCAGAACGATAATGACGTTGTAAATAAAGCATATGTTGACCAAACGATAAACAATGCTCTTGATTTTGCGTCCGAGGATAAAGCGGGAATTGTAAAAACCAACGCAAATTACGGTATAGAAGCGCTTTCGGACGGTATGCTAAGGACGGTTTGCGCAACACAAGAGGATATTGACGCTCAAACGGACAATTATAAAGCGATTACTTCGTCCGGGCTATCTTATGCTGTAAAAGCAGGGCTTAGTAATAAAAAAGAAGATTTAACATGGACAGACGAAGAAAAAAGTTCCGCAAGAAATACTATCGGCGCTTTAAGCGGTGCGGATACTGCTATTTTGGGCTCTGAAACGCCTACTATCAGCACTCCTGCATCGTTTATAGGTCAGAAATATATTAAAAACGGAATATCGACGTATACATGTACAAATATTAATTCGGAAAAAAATGAGTATACATGGAAAGAAGAACCTATATCTTATGCCACCGAAACAGTTATCGGTCAGCAGTGGCAACTTAATTACTGGATATCTCCGAGATACCTTGCATATGCGGTCAAAGTTGCCCTTACTGCTCCTGACGCCTCCTCAATTCCTGCGTCATGGACAGATGAAGAAAAAGCAATTGCGAGAACAACTTTGGGAGTAACCACATATTATCTGCACACTATCAGCGCACCCGAAAACGAACTTGTAACCAGAATAATTTCAACGGAAAAAGAAGCCTTCAGCATCACCGACAATGTTGGCATTATTTGCGACCCCAAAAAGATAGTATCTGTTACCGTACAGACGGGGAAAAAAGCGCCTTCTGCCGCGATGTGGTATTCCGATTCTCCCGACGGGACTGCAATCTGGCAGGCAAAATATTACGATATGAACGGTACGGAACTTCTTAACATAAACTTCGCAGTCGAATATAACGATGTGGGTACGGATACGGTTACCGTATTTGAATGATAAGATTTATAAACTGATACCAGATTATAATTTTAAAGTTTTTTACTTGCAAAACAGATTTTTCTCATGTAAAATAGAAACCCCTTGCTCACGCATCAAAATGCGTGAGCAAGGGGAAAAACAGGAGAATAATCTGATGGTAATTATAATAACGGGCGCGTCTCATACGGGTAAAACATTTCTTGCGCAAAAACTGCTTGAAAAATATAAAATGACCTATCTTTCGGTAGATCATCTCAAAATGGGGCTTATAAGAAGCGGACAGACCGCTCTTACAGTTTACGATGATGAAAAGCTCACTGCATATCTTTGGCCGATAGTACGGGAAATAATAAAGACGGTAATAGAAAACAGGCAAAACCTTATTGTCGAAGGATGCTATATTCCATTGGACTATAAAAAATATTTTTCAGAAAATTATCTTGCTCATATTAAATTTGTCTGCCTCGTTTTTTCCGATAATTATATAGAAAATCATTTCGAAGATATTAAAAAGTATTCTTGTATTACCGAAAATCGTAAAAAAGACCGTTACTCTATAAAACAAGCAAAAAAAGAAAACAAAAAATATCTTGACGGCTGTAAAAAACACGGTCTAAATTATATACTTTCAGATAAGGAATACTGCGCGGAATTTAATCCTTTTAAAGTGTGGGAAAGCGAAAGGCTGGAATTTATCCGTATTTCCGACAGCGATTTTAATGAACTTTGCGAAATGCTGAAAGACCCTTTGGTAATGCATTTCTGGGAACATGTTTTTACCGATGAGGAAGTATATGAATGGATAAACAGGCGCAAAGAAGGTTACAGGAAATACGGCTATGATTATTTTCTTGCCAAAGATAAAATTACGGGCAATATTGTCGGGCAGATAGGACTACTCGAAGAAAATATAAACGGAAAAAACTTCGCGTGTCTCGGATATATGCTGAAAAAGAAATATATGCATATGGGATATGCGCGTGAAGGTGCGGAGGCAATGTTAAAGTATGCGTTTACGGAACTTAAAAAAACGGCGGTAAAAGCGACCATACGTCCTGAAAACCTTTCTTCGGTAAATGTAGCATTAAGTTTGGGGATGAAAAAGATATCAAGTATGATAAAAATTTATAAGGGTAAAGAAATGCCTCACGATGTCTACGTTATCAGAGATAAAACATGGTTCTCGAAAAACATTTGAATATCAAACATTTATTTTAAATTTTCATTTTTTTTATTTATAACATATATGCGCATATGTTTTTATAAATCAATGCGGCGGTTTCCGAAAAGAAACCGCCGCAGTTGTTTTAATTATGTTTTTAGTAAAAAACCGAAAATTTTATATCGGGAAAATCGGCATTATAATTTATAAAAGTTTGTATTTATTTTTTGCAATATGAGCGGGTGATTTTAATGAGAGTTTATTTTATCTACTTATGAATTTGTTTTTCGTCTGCAAAAAATCTTCGCCGTTATTTATCTGATAGGCGGAAAGGAGAGGGGGAATGTTTTTGCCGCTTTTTCTTTCAAAGTAGTTTTTAGTTATTTTTATTAACAGACCGCTCAGGACTGTGAGCGCGATAAGGTTAGGTATTGCCATGAGAGCGTTTGTCATATCGGATATGAGCCATACGAAGTCCGCCCCGATATTGTCTCCGAAGAAAAAGGTTAAAAACGCAATAATAAGTATAGTTGCAAGATAAATTATATTAAAAGTAAGTTTTGCGCCCTTTCTGTGATTTTTAAAGATATATTCGGACGCTTTTGCACCGTAAAGCGACCATGCGAGTATAGTTGAAAATGCGAACAGAGGCAAAATAATACTGTATGCGACGGTTCCGAAAGTGCCGAGCACATTACTGAAAGCCGACATGGCGGTTTCGGCGCCGCTTACGCCGCTGTTGCCGTCAAGACCCGAGGTCAGAATGAATAGCGCGGTAAGAGTACAGATAATGAATGTATCTATAAAGACTTCGAAAATTCCCCATAATCCCTGTTCGACAGGTTCGGGATTTACGGATGCGCTGTGCGCGATTGAAGCCGAACCGAGTCCCGCTTCGTTGGAGAACACTCCTCTTGCAAAACCGTAACGCATTGCCGCGCCGATTCCGTACCCCGCAAAGCCGCTGACTACCGAGCGGGCGGTAAAGGCGGAAGTGAATATGGAAGCGATTGCAGCAGGTATTGCCGCGGCGTTGGCGATAATAAGAATAAGCACGAGTACGATAAAAATTATTATCATAAACGGAACTATAAGAGAGGTAACTTTGCCTATTCTTTTAATGCCGCCTATTACGACAAGCGCGGTAAGCAGAGTTATAAAAATTGCGGTTGCATAAGGCGGTATGCCGAACGCCGTGTTCCATGTGGACTGAATAGTGTCCGACTGTACAGAGCCCATTCCTATCGCGGCAAGTATAGTGAACAGCGCGAAAAGTATGGCAAGCCATTTTTGTTTTGTGCCTTTTTCTATATATTGCATGGGCCCGCCCAGAAATTCTCCCTCGGGGTTTTTCTTTCTGAAAAACAGACCGAGTGTTATTTCAGCGTATTTTGTAAT
>CALWBJ010000080.1 GCA_944376035.1 uncultured Clostridia bacterium
AATATGGTATAAGTTGCCGAATTTAAATTTAATATTTTTTTGGATTATCCCTATTTTATCTTTTTTTTATTAAAAAAAATTTAATATTTTATTGACTTTACGTCTTTTTACTTTTAAGTCGGGCGGGGGAGTTCTCATAGACTGGGGCGTACATTTTTTTGATTTGATACTCTACATTTTGGGCGGAGCAAAGGCGCGTACTCTTACTTGCGACGCCTATTCGGAGATGGCAAAAGACATGAAGAATTACAAATATAAAGGTATGTGGGCGGAAGATACTTCGGATATGGAGCACGGAGTGAACGATGTCGAAGATTTTATTTCAGGCTATATCCGTACGGATAAAGCGAGCATATCTTTTAACGGAGCGTGGGCGCAAAATGTGGATAAAGAAGAGATGTATATAGATTTTCTCGGCGATAAAGCGGGAGCGCGACTGAGTTACGGAGGCAAATTTCAGTTTACCGACGGAGAAACGCTTATTACCGAGACTCCTGAATACGAAATTCCGAATATGTATCTTGCCGAAAATAAGGCGTTTGCGGAAAGTATACAAACAGGTGTAAAAAACAGGGCAAGCATAGACAATGTTATAGAAACCGCAAGACTGCTGGATGGACTATACCGTTCGGCGGCGGAAGGTAGGGAAATCATTTTATAAAATCGGAGGGGAGATAAGAAATATGAAGATAATAGGTATAGTGGATTATTTTCTGGACGAATGGCACGCCAATCATTTTCCCGCCTGGCTGGATAAGGTGTGTAAAGAGAAAGGTTATGAGTTCAAGGTAGGTTACGCATGGGGAGAAAAGGATAACGAAAACGGGATAAGCAACGAAGAATGGTGCAAAAAGTTTTCCGTTGAGATGTGCGACAGTATAGAGAGCGTATGTGAAAAAAGCGATTATATAGTAATCCTTGCGCCGTCCAATCCCGAAAAACATTCAGGTTACGCCAAAAAAGTATTCAGATACGGAAAAAGGACTTACATAGACAAAACCTTTGCGCCCGATAGTGCGGAAGCGGCAGAAATATATCGGGAAGCACAAAGTTACGGAGTGGATTTTTTCAGTACATCTGCGTTAAGATATGCCGACGAACTGTCGGGATTAAGCGGAAAAGCGATTATCACTACGGGAGGCGGCGGGAGTATAGAAGAGTATGTCGTCCATCAGGCGGAGATGGTTGTATCGGTTATAGGCGAAGGCGCCGAAAGAGTCAGAACAATAAAGAACGGCGACCATTATTTTACGGAAGTTAAATACGGCGACGAAAGATATGCTTCGATGGTATTCGGATGGTTGCTTCCTTTTGCCGTTCAGGCGGACAAAGCGGACGGAAGTATAGTTTATCTTCCGATAAACTCGGATTACTTTATAAATCTGACCAGAACCATAGCCGACTTTTTCCATACGGGAATAAAACCTTTCGGATTTTCTCAAACCCTTGAAGTCATGAAAATAAGGGAGGCGGTTATAGAAGGTCTTAAAAGACCGGGGAAATGGATTGAAACTAAAAACTACACTGTAAAATGAATAAATGAAATCCGCTGATTAAAATATTAAAATTCATTTTAATGCAATAAATAAAGACTTGCAAAAAATAATATATCAATAATAAAATAATTAAGTTTTTAAAATAATAAAGTAAAATTCAGTAAATTAAATAGAAAAAATGAAAAAATAAAGACTGTTTAAAAAGGTTTTATAAAATGGAAAAGTTAAGAGTTGCCATCATAGGCTGCGGCAGGATATTCGTTATGCACGCCGTACCGGCGACGGTGCTTAAAGAAACCGAACTGACAGCATGTTGCGATATTTCTTTGAGCCGCGCAGTAAAGGCGGCGGCGTGGTTATCGATCAGGCTATACATTCTGTTGACCTTGTGAACTGGCTGATCGGCAGTGAGGTGGAAAGCGTATCATGTTCGATGGCAAACCGTGGGCATAAGTCTGTAAACGTGGAGGACAGCGCCGAAGGACTTATAACCTATAAAAACGGAGTAAAGTACGGTTTTTACTGCATGAATAATTACGGTTGCGACGAGCCTATCGAAATCAGGTTGTTTTGCGAAAAGGGCAAAGCGGTATTAGGGTATGACGATGCCCGCATAATTTATAATGACGGGACAAAAGAAGAATTCAGTCAGACTGTGCCTACAGAAGAATACGAGGGCGGAAAAGATTATTGGGGATTTCAGCATATCAGGCAGATAAAAGAATTTTATCGCGCTTGTCTAGGCATTGAACAATTGAAAATGAGCGGCAGAGAAGCGTTGAAAACTCAAAAACTCATCTGTGAAATATACCGTAAAGGAAAGGAGAGTATGAAAATATGAAGAAAGGCGTTTTAACCGACTGTTTCAGGAAAACAACTGCGGAAGGAATAATGCTTGCCGCTCAACTGAAATTTGACGGAGTGCAGATATACGCTACCGCGGGAGAGTTCAGTCCGGAAAATCTTACAAAAGAAAAGAAACTTTTTTATAAAAAATTACTTAAAGAAAATAATCTTAAAGTGAGTGCTTTATGCGGAGATTTCGGAGGGCGCGGATTTGAGACGGTAAAAGAAAACGAATTACGGATAGAGCGCACCAAGCGAATAATCGATCTTGCGGAGGAGTTTGATTCAAATATTGTAACTACTCATATAGGAGTGATTCCCGAGGATAAGAAAGATAAAAAATATAAAGTAATGCTTTCGGCTTTGAATGAATGCGGAAGATATGCCGCTAAAAGGGGCGTTACGGTTGCCGTGGAGACGGGACCGGAAACAGCGCCCGTACTTTTGAATTTTCTGAATGATACTGAATGCGGAGTAGGGGTAAACCTTGATCCGGCAAATTTCGTAATGGTAACAGGTCAGGATCCTGCTGAGGCTGTATATCTTCTTAAAAATTTTATAGTCCATACTCATCTTAAAGACGGCAAGATGCGGAAAAAAGGCGAGCCTGAAAAAATATATGAAAGTTTTGCGACGGGAGGAAAGAACGGAATAAATGCAGCCGAATATTTTATTGAAACGCCAGTAGGAGAGGGCGACGTTGATTTTGTAAAATATATATCCGCGCTGAGAGATATTCGTTACGAAGGTTTTCTTACCGTAGAAAGAGAAACGGGAGAAAATCCGTTCGAAGATATAAAAAAAGTAAGACAAAAAATGGACGAGGAAGGCTGGTAACATCTGATTATAATTCTCTTGTGCCGGTTGTTTATCATTTGCGGCACATATGACCAAAAAAGACATATTAAGAAAGAATATGTCTTTTTTTTATATTGAATTATAAATGAAAGAGAATTAAAATATAAATAAATAAAAATAACTGGAAAATATCGGGAGTGAAAAATAATGATATTATCAAAAGTGAAAAATCTGAAAATATATACAAAAATATATGAAAATTTTTCTGAAATTTTCGAATTTATAAGTAAGAATGATTTATCCGATCTAAAATCTGGGAGATACGATCTTATAGGAGAAGATTACGTGAATATTGTTGAAGGTAAACATATAGCCAATGACAATATTTTGGAATCTCACAAAAAATATATAGATATACAATATATTATCTTTGGAGAAGAGACTCTATTTACGGCTGAGGCGGAAGAATGTTTGCAAGCAACCGAATACGATGAAAAAAACGATTATATTTTATATAAATGCAAATGCGGCGAGATATTGAAAACAAATGTTAAAAAGGGATATGCCGTCGTACTTTTCCCGGAAGACGCACATAAAATGTTTGTCGAAGAAGAAGGGGGATTTTCAAAGAAGGCAATATTTAAATTACGAGTTTCGGAAGGTTAGGAATTATGAAAATCGCGTTTTTAGGCGACAGTATAACCGCGGGTTGCGGCGCGAGCGCGGAAGAAAAAATGTTTGTGAACGTTGTAGGGAAAAAATTAAAAGCGGAAGTATTTAATTACGGGGTCAGCGGCTCCCGAATAGCAAGCCGGGAAGAATTATCAGATAACGAAGCGAGCGACTGTGATTTTGTGTCTCGCAGCAAAAAAATTTCGCTTAATGTAGACTTGGTGTTTGTTTTCGGAGGCACAAATGACTACGGGCACGGCAGAGCGCCGCTCGGAAGTATGGACGACGAAAGCCCGTACACTTTTTTCGGAGCGGTTAAAAGTCTTGTTGTGTATCTTATAGGCATATACGGTAAAGACAGGGTTGTTTTTATACTACCGACGAGAAGATTTGACGATGATAAACCCACACGTCAGGACGGAGAAGCGCTGTCTGTATATGTGAGTATAATAAATTATGTGTGTAATATATACGGCGTTAAAGTTCTGGATCTTTTCAGCAAGGGAATACCGAAACCCGACACAGAAGAGGGGGACGGGTTTACTGTTGACGGACTGCACCCGAATGACCGCGGACACGAATTTATCGCCGAAAGCATTTGTCGCTTTATTGAAGAGCGGTTGTAATAATAAAGTGGCATTATTATGAATATATAACAGACGTTATAATTAATAAATATTTATAATTGCAAAAGAGTTTTAATCAAGTATTTTTTCCATACATATTTTTAAAGGCTGCATACCGCATTTTTCATAGAATTTAAGTGCGCTCTGATTTAACCACCACACATTTAAAGTAACGTTATGGCAGTTATTCTGCTTTGCCAACTCTAAGACTGCATCGTAAAGACTTTTACCTATATGATTTCCTCTTGCCTTCTCGTCGACGCATAAATCGTCCAGATATAAAGTTTTTATGTCGGTAAGCATATTATCGTTTTCGTGTTTAATGTAAACGCAGAAGGCATAACCTTTTATTATCCCTTCGTCTTCTGCGACAAGAACGGGTCGGTTTTTATCTTTTATGATTTCTTCAAGTTCGGCAGGGGAGTATTTTGTCGCCGATTTAAATATATCGGGTCTTCCGCTATGGTGAATTAAATTGACCTGCTTCAATAGTTTCAGAACAGAATCGATATCTTTAACTTGTGCTTGTCTTATAATCATTTTTTCACCTATTTAATTTTAATTCAGTATATTAAATATATTATATATGAAAAAAACAGTAAACGCAATGAATATCTTAATAGCAATAAAATATTGATTTTATTAAGCGACAAAAACTCTGATATTTTTTTAAATGCTGTTATTATAATTAAAGTAAAATATATTTATATTATAAATGATGCGGGAAATATTAAAGAAACCTTATCGCGAAAAATTCGGATAAGGTTTCTTTTGGTGGACACAAGGGTGACGTGTCCGAACACCCGCTTAAAGATAATTCCCGAATGGTTTTATCGGGATCGTCCTCTGCCGGCGGCATATAATTCAGATAGTTGTAGTAGATCTCAAAGCGGTCGTCGTAAAGCACGATTTTCTGTATCAGGTTCTTTATCAGCAGTTTCGGTTGCTGCTTGATGGTATGCGTCAGATATTCGACGACTTCTTCCTTC
>CALWBJ010000081.1 GCA_944376035.1 uncultured Clostridia bacterium
GGCGGATTGCGTTATCACGGTATGAGCCCCATAGTATCAAAACTTTATCATGACGGATATATCGAGGCTATATCCGCCGAACAGACCAAAGTTTTCGAAGCGGCGGTGAGGTTTGCAAAGGCAGAAGGAATACTTCCCGCTCCCGAATCTTCACATACCATAAGAGCGGTCATAGATGAGGCTGAAAAGTGCAAAGAAAGCGGAGAAAAGAAAACTATCGTGTTCTGTCTGACGGGTACAGGGTATTTTGACCTTAAAGCATATATGTCTTATAATGCTAAAACCATGGTCGATTATATACCGACTGACGAAGATTTGGCTAAAGGATTTGCCACCATTCCGGATATTCCGCAGAATAGATAGTAAATACGCTTGCATTTTTTAATATTATGTATTAAAATGTATGTAAACTAAAAACGGAGGAATATGCCGATGGCAACCATAGATAAAGTAAAGGAACTTATCGCTAAACAACTCAATAAACCCGTTGACGCGATAACCGAGGATAAAGAAGTGGTTAAAGATCTCGGTGCGGATTCTCTTGACGTTGTTGAAATGCTTATGAGTTTAGAAGAAGAATTCAACGTAACCGTACCCGAAGAAGACGCTGTCAACATAAAGACGGTGGGTGACATAGTAAAACTTATTGATAAAAAATAATAATACATATTAAAAATAAAGACCGACGCAAAATCGTCGGTCTTTATTTTTAAATATCAATCGAACTTTTTTCCGCAATATGGGCAGAATTCGCATGTACAGCCGCATCTGTAATGCAGAGGTAAACGGCAGTCGGGGCATCTGCTGATAAAACATGCCGGAGCGTCAAAAAGTAAATACGTTGAGACTAAAAGGACAATACAGAGCCATGGCGGCATATGCGCGGCTAATTTTAATACCAGAAATAAGGTTACGCTCGTTATAATTCCTATAATATCCAGAACTTTTGCGATAATTATTTTTTTCAGCATTTTAGTTTACTATCATTGGATATTTGACAATAAAATTGCGATTGTCAAAAGAATACTGAATAAAAGATTCGTGAAAAGTGATTTTTTACCATTTTTTATTTCTCTTTTTTTTCTTTATTTTTATTATAGTGCGATAAATAAGCGGCTACAATCATATTTTGCTTAAAAGTTTGTAAAGATTATGTATAGCCAGACTGCTTTAATTGCGGAAAGCGAAGCGGCTGAACAATTATTTTGAACATTTAAAGGCGCTCTGTCTGTCTTTGTATTTCGCTGTATCATAAATGGGCGTGTACGGCATATATTGAATATAGAAAGCCAAAAAGGAGGATAAAAATGTCGTTTTTCTGTAATTTCCAGTCTGACAAATGTCCGGGCCCGATAAACGGAAATCCGTTAAACGGTTTATGCGAAAAAGTTTGCGTACAGGTTAAAAAAGTATTCGACGCGTGCATGCAGCAAAGCCAACTTACCGACGTCGTATTGAATCTTACCAATCTTACGCCGTCCACGCCTACATACCCGTTGACTTTTATAAGTGCCAAAAGCACTACGGCGGAAGGAACTATAAGTAATTTATTAATCGAACCGCTCAGCGAACGTCCGAATTCGGCGAGGGTCAAATGCGATATAGATATACCGGTATCGGTCGCGTATGTTGACGCCGCAGGAGTGGAGGGTGTCGCAACTTCGACGGTAAGAGTAAGTAAAGACGTTATACTGAACCTTCCGACCGCGTCTATAATGCCGTACAGAGTAGAGGGAATAGTATCTCTTGTTTCCACGCAAGGAACGTATACCGGTCTCAACCAGTTTACGATAGATTGCTGCACGTCCATAATACTTAAAATAGTAATGGAAGTGGAAATGCTTCTGCCGTCATACGGGTATGCAGCCATACCGCCCTGCCAGGAATATACTCAGGAAGTATGCGCGGGATTTTTCGAATTGCCGATGTATCCCGAATAAAAATTTATCTTAAACTTAAAAACGCCGTAAAACAGTCCGCCCTAAATGGACGGAAGAGTTTAAAACGGCGGACGCAGGCCTTGCCGCGCCGGAAAACCGCGCGGCAAGGCTTATCGTATTTTAAAATAAAAATGTTTTAATGATTAAATATCGCTGAAAATTCTTTACGGATACAGAGAATTTGTAAAGTGAAGAACTTATAGTCTGTAAAATAACGGTATGATAAAATATAAAACGGTTAATTTGAGTCGGCAGGTAAAAATCAGTTGTTAAAAAACTGCAAATATGGTATTATATCGTTATGAAATTTTACGCTATAAGCGACCTTCATATTTCCGCTTCCGCATCTAAACCGATGGACGTCTTCGGCGGCAACTGGGTGGGCTACTTAGATAAAATCCGCGCCGACTGGAAGGAAAAAGTCGGACCTTTCGACGTGGTAATGATAGGCGGAGATATAAGATGGGCGATGAATATTGAAGAGGCTCGTTCGGATATTGAAATCATTTCGGATCTGCCCGGCAAAAAAGTGATGATAAAAGGTAATCACGATTACTGGTGGAGCGGTATAGGAAAAGTAAGGGACATGCTTCCCGAAGGATTTTACGCTTTGCAGAACGACGCAATAAAGTTCGGAAACGTGATAATTTGCGGCTCACGCGGATGGTCCGTTCCGGGCTCTCCCGATTTTAAAGAGCAAGACGAAAAAATATATCGCCGTGAGATCGAGCGGTTCAGACTTTCTCTTAAAGAAGCGGTAAAACTTCTTGAAGAAGGGGACAGGCTTATAGCCCTTATTCATTATCCGCCGTTTAACGCACGGCGTGAGAGCAGCGCGTTTACCGATATTTTCGAAGAGTTCGGAGTCGATTCCGTAATATACGGACATCTTCACGGCAAAAACGTGCGCGCCGATAAACTTGTTATAAAAAACAACATAAAATACTATCTGACCGCTTGCGATCAGGTGAATAATAAACTTACGGAGATAGATTTATGAGTGAAGAAATTAGCGAAGAGTTGAAAGTCGCGGAAAAGGAAGAAGTAAAATCGGAAAAAGAATCTTCCGCAGACGGTCAGAACGGGAAAAAGTCATTTGCTGAAAAAACAGCAGAATATTTCAGGGCGCTTCCGAAAAGGTATTTTATAACTGCTTTTTCGGGTATGGCGCAAGGTCTGTTCGTTACCCTTATTGCAGGGACGATACTTGCGCAGATAGCCGGGTGGATAGGCGATAATTACATAGGTAATACTCTTTCATATATAGCGAACATTGCAAAGACGCTTATGGGCGCGGGCATCGGCGTGGGAATAGCGCATGCGCTCGGAAAAAATAAACTTCTTGTTTTTTCGGCGGCGGTAGCGGGACTTGTGGGCGCTTTTGCAGATAAACTCTTCGTCGGGGCTGATGCTTTTACCGCAATAACTTTGGGCGCTCCGGGAAATCCGATAGGCGCGTATGTAATAACTATGCTGTGTGTGGAAATTGTGGGCATTTATGCGGGAAAGACCAAACTTGATATACTTATAGTTCCGCTCGGAGTACTGCTTATTTCCTTTGCAGGCGTTTTTGTGTCATATCCGTTTATATGGCTTATAAATCAACTTGGCGTTCTGATAGCGATGGCAACCGAGGCGACGCCGTTTGTTATGGGAATAGTGATTTCGGTAATAATGGGAATACTGCTCACAATGCCCACGTCAAGTGCGGCTATCTGGGTAGCGGTTTCGACGCCTATATTAACATTAGGGGCAAGCAGTCCCGATTATAATGCAATGTTGCTCGCGGGCGGCGCGGCGACAGTCGGGTGTGCCTGCCACATGGTAGGTTTTGCGGTAGCAAGTTACCGCGAAAATAAACTTGGCGGACTAATCGCGCAGGGTATAGGTACTAGTATGCTGCAAATCCCTAACATAATGAAAAAGCCCGTGATAATGGTTCCGATGATTATAACCAGCGCTATTTTGGGACCGCTTTCCACCTGTGTTTTCGGATTGAAATGCGGCGAGTCGGGCGGCGGAATGGGTACGAGCGGATTTGTTGGCGTGTTTGACCTTTTCAATTATACTTCGGGCGCTTTGGGAATTATAGGTATAATACTTCTCATGATAGTTCTTCCCGCTGTTCTCAATCTTATCATAAGCGAATTTATGAGAAAGAAAGGCTGGATAAAATACGGGGATATGAAACTTCCCGACTAAAATAAGTATTAAACGGATTGAATTTGTTTTTAAGTAAATGATTTTTCCGAGATTTAAGTTAATAATTTAAAATTAAGGGTATAATTGCATTGCGGAGGTTTTAATCGAAAGGTAAGCAGCATAATCTTATATAGAGAGAAAACTTATTTTAAAAGTTTTCGTGTGACGTATTTTTAAGATAAAATCGTTTTTCGTAGTAAAACAAAGTTGCGGTAGAAGACTATAAAATTTATCGAAATTTTTCGTCGTGATATATTAAAAAACATAAAAATATGAAATATGGGAGAAGATTATGCAGCAAATAGCGGTTGAAGCGGATAAGTTGATACTTGACGGAAGAAAAAAATTGCAGATGACGGGTGTTGACGCCGTGGAAGGATTTTCCGATCGTATGCTTAAACTTTCCGTCAGCGGAAGTAAAGTGCTTATAAACGGAGAAAATATAAAGATAACTGCCTTTAATAAAGCG
>CALWBJ010000082.1 GCA_944376035.1 uncultured Clostridia bacterium
CGATAAAGCAATCAGTAAAATAAAAATAAGCCATTCGTAAGATATTAGTTTGCTTTTCTTTTTTTGCGTGATTTCAAATGTCATATTTAATTTTATTATCAGAAAATATGATATATTCCGAGAAAGCAGATTGTTTTTGAATTTATTAATAATTTATTAAATGAAAATAGGTTTCTATTTCATAGTTTAACATGATATAATCTACTTTAAGCATACGAATGGTATTTAGTTTTTAGATATTTTTTATATTTTAATTAACTGTTTATCGGTATTAAGTTTTTAATTTGTTTTTTGCAATTTGCGCTTTAAGTTAAAAAAAGTTTTATAGTATTGCATATTTTCTTAGAGTGTCAATTATTTTTAGACTTAAAAATAACTTGCGGCAGGTCTTTAAAAAATTTACTTGAAAAAATATATAAGTTGTGTTAAAATAACATCTATGGATTTATTTGATTTGGCAAACGATTATAAAGATTCCGTGCCGCTTGCGGAAAGAATGCGTGCGAGAAATTTAAGCGAGTTTATCGGTCAGGGGCATATTGTTTCCGAAAACAGCCTTTTAAGGCGCGCGATAAAATCGGACAAACTCGGAAGTTGTATCTTCTGGGGACCTCCCGGCTGCGGAAAAACGACTCTTGCCAACGTCATAGCGAATTCCACCGCGGGCAATTTTGTCAAACTGAACGCGGTGTCGAGCGGTGTTTCCGACGTTAAAAGGGTAGTGGACGAGGCGCGCTCAAATTTAAAAATGTTCGGCAAAAAGACCTATCTTCTTCTTGACGAGTGCCACCGTTTTAACAAGACCCAAAGCGACAGCCTTTTACCCGCGATAGAGCGCGGTGACATTATCTTCATCGGCTCTACCACCGAAAATCCTTATGCGTCGATGACTCCGGCAATAGTATCGAGATGCAGGGTTTTTGAACTTAAACCGCTGTCCGAAGAGGAAGTCCTGCGCGCGCTTAAAAACGCGGTTGCAGATAAGGAACGGGGACTTGGAAATTACAATTTAAAAGTTACCGACGAGGCTTACGCGCACATAGCGCGCGTTGCGGCAGGAGATCTTAGGGTGGCATATAACGCCTTAGAACTTGCCGTTATAACGACCGCTCCCGACGAAAAAGGTCTGATAACCGTAACGCTTAAAGACGCGGAACAGTCAATACAGCAGAAAGCACTTTCGTACGACGAAAATCTTTATTACGATATGCTGTCTGCATTCTGCAAGAGTCTTAGGGGCAGCGATTCCAACGCCGCGCTATACTACATGCACAGGCTGATTAAAGGCGGTTGCGACCCGCTTCTTATTGCGCGTAGAATTATAGCGCATTCCGCCGAGGACGTGGGTATGGCGGATCCCAACGCATTAGTCGTTGCAACGAACGCTCTTGTCGCTTTTGAAAAAATAGGCCTCCCCGAAGGACTTTTGCCTCTTTCGGAGGCTGTGGTTTACGTGTGCGAAGCGGAAAAATCCAACTCTGTTTGCGTAGCGATGAACGCCGCTATACGCGACGCGGTGGACGTCAAGGACGACACGGTGCCGCCTCACCTGAAAAACGCGGTTTTCGGTTCGGAAGAGGATAAAAGCCTTTCTAAAAACTATAAATATCCGCACGACTACGGCGGATATGTAGTTCAGCAATACCTTCCTGACCGACTTAAAAACGCCGTATATTATAAGCCGAGCGACAACGGTTATGAAAAAACCGTTAAAGAAATACGAAAGAGAAAGGGTATGAAGTAACGAGCGGAAAGAATAAAACTTATGTTAAAGCATGGGCGCATAAAAGGCGCTTAAAAAGCAAGGTTTTAAAAGTTAAAAATAATAAATACAAAAAAACAAAATAAAAAATAAGTTTAATATAAAATTAAGATAAAATAAAGCAACTTAAAACAATCAAAGCCAAAAGGAAAAATTTATGGATTACTCAGCAAAATTAAGCAAGGAATTTACTATCAGAGCAGATTATGCCGCAAACATTATCAGACTTATCGACGACGGAAACACAATTCCGTTCATAGCGAGATATCGTAAGGAGCAGACAGGCTCCTGCGACGACCAGGTACTGAGAGAATTTGCCGACAGGCTGAAATATTTAAGAAATCTCGACGCGAGAAAAGAAGAGATTGCATCTGCCATTACAGAACAGGGAAAAATGACCGATGAAATAGCCTTGGCGCTTGCAAAAGCCGAAACGATGACAGAGGCGGAAGACATTTACCGTCCGTTCAAGCAAAAACGTAAGACCCGCGCGAGCGTGGCAATAGAAAGGGGATTAAAGCCGCTTGCAGAACTTATAATGGAGCAGCGTCCCGAACTTGACGTCATGAAGGAAGCGGAAAAATATATTGACGAAGAAAAGGGCGTTCCCGACGCCGCCGCTGCCGTTCAGGGTGCATCGGATATTATTGCGGAAACTATATCCGACGACGCGGAACTAAGAAAACAGATTCGTAAGAAACTCGGAGAAGTCGGTGAAATTTCATGCAAACTCCTTGAAAACGAAAAAGCCAAGACTTATGACATGTATGCCGATTACAGCGAAAAAATATCCAAAATTCCGCCGCACAGAATACTTGCAATCAACAGGGGCGAAAAGGAAGAGTGCTTAAAAGTCGGTATAACCATAGAACCCGAAGCCTTTATATCCGCCATACAGTCGGTTTACGTAAAGAATCAGTCTGAAAGCGGTAAAATAGTATCAGACGCTGCGGCCGACGCTTTTACGAGACTTATTTTCCCGTCGGTGGAAAGAGAAGTAAGAAGCGATCTCACCGAAAAGGCGGGCGAGCAGGCAATAAAGATGTTCGAAGTCAATCTCCGTCCGTTACTTTTACAGCCGCCGCTTAAAGGTAAAACCATATTGGGACTTGACCCCGCGTACAGGACGGGGTGCAAGATAGCGGTTATAGACTCCGAGGGCAACGTGCTCGACACCGCCGTAGTATTCCCCACTCCGCCGCAGAACAGAACCGAAGAGGCCGCTGAGAAACTTCTTGCGCTCATTGATAAATACAATGTCAACGTTATTTCCATAGGTAACGGAACGGCAAGTAAGGAATCGGAAATTTTCGTTGCTAAAATGATTAAGGACAGCGGTAAGGATTTACAGTACGCAGTCGTTAACGAAGCGGGCGCGTCCGTTTACAGCGCGAGTAAACTCGGAGCGGAAGAATTCCCCGATTACGAACCCGCTCAGAGGAGCGCGGTATCCATTGCGAGAAGATTGCAGGATCCGCTCGCGGAACTCATTAAAATCGACGTTAAATCCATAGGCGTCGGGCAGTATCAGCACGATATGCCCGAAAAGAGACTTGAAGAAGTGCTCGGAGGTGTGGTTGAGGACTGCGTCAACAGCGTCGGCGTCGATCTTAATACCGCGTCGCAAAGCCTTTTGTCTTACGTCGCGGGGCTTAATTCGGGCATAGCAAAAAATATCATAGAATACAGAAAGACCAAACCTTTTGGTTCGAGGGAGGAACTTTTAAGCGTTAAAAAACTCGGTGCAAAGGCGTTCGAACAGTGCGCGGGCTTTTTGCGAATACCCGGAGGGAACGTACTGGATAATACGGGCGTTCACCCCGAAGCCTATCCTGCGGTCGAAAAACTCATGGAAGTTACGGGATATACGCTCGATGACGTCGCAAACGGTAAAATAACCGACATACGCGAGAAAATTTCCGCGCTCGGTTGGGAGAAAACCGCAGAAAAATGCGGCGTGGGAGTTCCTACACTTACCGATATAGTAAACGAACTTCTAAAGCCCGGCAGGGATATCCGAGACAGTCTGCCCAAACCCGTGCTCCGCAGCGACCTTATGGACATTAAGGACCTCAAAGAAGGCATGGAACTTGTCGGAACGGTGAGAAACGTTATTGACTTCGGTGTATTCGTCGATATAGGCGTTCATCAGGACGGACTTGTGCATATTTCTCAGATTTCCGATAATTTTATCAAACACCCCTCCGACGTGCTTAAAGTCGGCGACGTGGTTAAAGTAAAGGTTCTGGGCGTAGACCTTAATAAGAATAAAATTTCGCTTACAATGAAAACTTCCGATAATCCCTCAGGTATCAAGACAGGAAACGAAAAAACGGACAGGGAAAGAAAAGAAGGAAGAAGAAACGCCGAAAAACGCCGCGAAAAAGAGCCTCAGACAAAAGAAGATCTCTTAGCCGCTCTTTATAAAAAATTCGGAAGATAAAATTATTTTGTTAAATCTTGTTTTTTTTCAATAATTACGGCAATACGGCATGATTTTTGATATTTATTCGGATTTCGCGCGTGAAAATACGAAAATCTTGGAATAAAAGTAAAAAGCGTAAAGAATAGAACGGCAAAACAGTGCATTAAAATAGTGCATTTACCGTCAGAATTACTTGGTTTTGAAAATTTGATTTTCAAAAACGTAAATTGCTATAAAAAAATATTTTTCCCGCGGTTTTTTCAGCGTTATATGAATGAAACCGCGGGTTTTTTTGTTGACAGAGGGCTTAAATTGGTGTAAAATGGCAATTAAATAAGAGTATATAAAATATTGGAAAAATTTTTGACCGATATACGATATATAAAATATCTTTAATAAGGAGAATCAACTATGTCAAGAATGGTATTGAACGAAACAAGTTATTTCGGAGCGGGATGCAGAGCGGAACTCGCTACAGAACTCAAAAAACGCAATATGAAAAAAGCGTTTATCGTATCTGATAAAGACCTCGTAAAATTCAACGTTGTAAAGATGGTTACCGACGTTTTGGACAATGCGGGAGTTGAATATGTGATTTTCTCTGACGTCAAAGCCAATCCTACCATTGCAAACGTAAAAGCGGGACTTAAAGCCTTCAAGGAGTTCAATCCCGATGTTATAATAGGGATAGGCGGCGGAAGTTGTATAGATACCGCAAAGGCTGTTGCCGTCATAATCGCAAACCCCGAATATGCCGATGTAAAGAGCCTCGAAGGACCTGCCGATACCAAGAACAAGGCTTTCCCGATAATGGCTTTTGCAACTACGAGCGGTACTGCTGCCGAAGTTACCATTAACTATGTTATAACCGACGAAGAGGCAGGCAGAAAACTTGTTTGCGTAGACCCCAACGATATTCCGATAGTAGCATTCAACGATGCGGAAATGATGATGAGTATGCCCAAAGGTCTTACCGCCGCGACAGGTATGGACGCACTCACTCACGCTATCGAAGGTTATATAACCGCCGGCGCGACCCCCATATCCGATCTTCTCTGCTGGAATAGTATAAAATTTATCGCCTACAACCTCAAAGCCGCTGTCGATAACGGCAATAACGCCGCTGCGAGAGAAGGTATGGCTTACGGCTCTTATGTCGCGGGTATGGCGTTTTCTAACGTAGGTCTCGGAATCGTTCATTCCATGGCGCATCCTTTGGGAGCAAGATTCGATATTCCGCACGGCGTGGCAAACGCGCTTCTTCTTCCTTACGTTATGGAATACAATAAGAGCGCCGCAATGGAAAAATACGAAGGCATAGCAAGGGCTATGGGCGTAAATACCAAGGGTATGAGCAAGGAAGAGGCGGCTGACGCTACAATCAATGCGGTCATTTCTCTTTCCAAGTCAATCAATATACCGCAGCATTTAAGAGATATAAAGATTCCCGAGGAGAGTCTCAATCAA
The DNA here is from genome assembly GCA_944376035.1 of uncultured Clostridia bacterium. Lineage (GTDB taxonomy): Bacteria > Bacillota > Clostridia > Christensenellales > Borkfalkiaceae > UBA1259. The sequence continues at coordinate 5,655 of CALWBJ010000082.1, forward strand.
CTTGCTAACGACGCGTTTATCGACCCCTGCACGGGCGGTAACCCCAGAAAGACAAGCGTAGAAGAGATTCTCGAAATCTACAAAAAAGCATATTAAGATAAAAGTGCTTATATGATTTAAATAAGCCGATTAAAATTATTTAAATCAACGGATATGACCGTAAGTTTCTTATCGGATATTTTCCGATAAGAAAAATCTGTTACGGTATTCGGTTAATTGGCGCAAAATTCTTAAACAGCAAATTTTGCAGTTAATAAAACTTGTTTTTATGATAAATAAGATTAAATGCCGCGCCGCCCGTAGTTTAATACGGGCGGCGCGGCAATGTATTTTTAAATATAAAAATTCGGAATTTATATCGGAATTTATAAATGTGTTGTCAGGTATCGATAAATCTTATAAAATTTATTTTTTTTATAAAAGAATAATTTTTATCTTTTTTTATAACGATTAATCGGGTATAAAATTTTCAAAAATTATGTTTTTGCAATAAGGTTTTATTTTTTGCGCTATGTCTTTATCCGTAACCGTCCAGGCGATAACGGGCAGATTTTTTGTTTTGGATTTTTTTAATGGCAATCCCGTATATGAATAACTTATAAAGTCGGGTTTGCATAAAAAATTCAAAGACATATGCTTTAATATGTATTTTATATGCGGCTTTTCGCCTTGTGCGTTTTCGGTGGCAAGTATTCCTCTTAAAAATTCGGGGGCGAGTTTTTTTATCTTGTAAAGGTACATCGGGTTAAAAGATTGTACTGCGAATTCGCCTTTGTAATTTTTTAAAATATTTACGGCGGTCTCAATAAAGTTTTTATTCGGTTGGTCTTTAAACTCGATTAAAAGCGGCACTCTGCCGTTTATAAGTTCCAGAACTTCCTGTAATGTGGGGATTTTTTCTTCACCGTTTTTGAGCCGCAGTTTTTTTAACTCCGAGTAATCGGAGTCAAAAATATTTCCATCCGCTCCCGTCATTCTCTTTAAAGTTTTGTCATGAAAACTCACTATTTCACCATCGGTAGTCATATATATATCAATTTCTATAGGATAACCGTTTAACGCGGCGTTTTCGTAAGCCGATAGCGAATTTTCTACTATTTTATCGTTCCAAAGTCCCCTGTGCGCGATTGGTTTTGTTAAGAGCCAATGCCAAGAGTCTATTCTTAATTGTCTTTTCATAAAAATTTTTTCTCCGTTAATATCAGTCATTAAAATTTATATATGATTTTTTAACTTCTTTTACTCTTTTAATATATAGTTTTAATATATCAGAAAAAACAATAAAAATCAAGAGCATTTTTATAACAGAAATATAATTGAAAACTTCTTGCGCGCACTCGCTTTTAATGATAAAATAAAAAATATAAAACAAATATTAAAAATCAGACTAATCAAGACAAAAATACAAAAATTTAAGAAAATAAAAAAAATTTAAATTTTGTTGCAATAAAAACGGCGCTTAAATGATTAACTAAATGAAAGGAGTGGGTATGTTCAGTTTTTCGGTTCCGACAGATAAAGATAGTATCAGATATCTCGACGGATGTATTTTTAGTATGGCACGTGGTGACAGTTCGGGGCTTGACGGGCTTTACGAAAAGACTAAATCTGCAGTTTTCGGGTTTATTCTTTCAATCGTCAAAAATTTTCATGACGCCGAGGACGTTATGCAGGACTGTTATGTAACAATATACATAAATTCGCCGCAGTATATCTCCGAAAATAAACCAATGGCGTGGATACTTACCGTGGCGAGAAATTTAAGCCTTAAAAAACTTAAAGAAAAACAGCGTACCGAACTTATAGGCGATGAGGATATAGAAAAATATTACAGGGAGCGCTCCCTGTCGAGCGGAAATATTGCCGAAGACAGGTTTTTCTTATCCGAAATCATAAACGGTTTAAGCGACGAGGAAAGGGAAATACTCATTCTGCACGCAGTAGCGGGACTTAGACACAGGGAGACGGCTAAACTCCTCGACCTGCCGCTCGCTACCGTCCTTTCAAAATACAACAGGGCAATAAAAAAACTTCAAAAAAAATACGGGAGCAGGGAATTATGAATAAGAAAAATATAGAAGAAAAAGTAAAAACGGCGGTGGAAAATTCCACGCCTGATATGATAAGTGAAATCAAAGCCGACGCAATGAGTAAAGAGCAGTCTGCGGCGCCGATAATGGCATCAAAGCCTTCAAGAAAGAAAAATTGGCTGGTCAGAAGACTTGCAATCGGTTTTATGTGCATTGCGGTGCTTATATGCGGCGGAATAGGCATATACGGCTATAACGCCAACCATGCCGTTGCGTCGGAGATATCTTTCGACGTCAATCCGAGTATGACCATGACGGTTAATAAAAAAGAGCGCGTTTTAAGCGTTACAGCCAACAACGCGGATGCCGAACGCGTGCTCGAAGGGCTTGACTTCTCAGGATCAACCTATGAAGTCGCCGTCAACGCCATAATTGGTTCTATGCTCAGGACGGGATATCTTTCGGAACTGTCAAATTCCGTTCTGGTCAGCGTTAAGGACGGTAATGCTGCAAGAAGTAAGGATATTGAAACCAAACTTTTTGAAGAGATAGAAAGGATATTTACCATAGAAAAGTTTGACGGCGCGATACTTACGCAAAGTCTTACCGATAATTCAGAATTAAGTAAACTTGCCGAAGAGTACGGAATAACCATGGGTAAAGCAAACCTTATAAATCACATACTCGTTGCGCTTGAAAATTCCAAAGTCGCCGAGGGCGGAACAACCGAAACATATACGTTCAGAGACCTTGTAGGATTTACCATAAACGAACTTAACGTTCTCGCTCAGTCTCTCAATATCGGCACTGACGATATTTCCTCATCGGGAACGGCGAGCAAGGAAGGCTATATCGGCGACGCGGCGGCGCTTGAAAAAGCGCTAGGGTACGCGGGAGTCGACCAGTCCGCTCTTACGGGCAGAACCGAAACGGAAATGGACTATGAGCACGGCGCGATTGTTTACGAAGTGTCTTTTAGAGACGGAACTTATGAATACGAGTGCGACCTTAATGCGCTTACCGGAGAGTTTGTAAAACTTAAAAAAGAAGTTATAAACAAGCCTCAGATAACAGGCGAAATAAAGACCGAAGCGGAAATATCGGAATTATCGAAAGCGGCGGCAGGGCTTGACGCACAGGCGGAAATAAAGAACTCTGAAACCGAATACGACAGGGAAGACAGAGAATACGAGATAAAATTCGTCAGCGGAGACTTTAAGTATGAAATCGAAATACTTGAAGACGGCACGATAATTTCTGTTGAGAAAGAGATGACCGGCAGTTTTCAGCAGGGCGGCGGACAGCACGGAAACCGTATAACCGAAGCGGAAGCGAAGAGCATAGTTATGGGGGCGGCGGCGGTTAAGGCTGAAAGATACGGCATAGAATTTAACGAAAGCCTTATTACAGAATATGAATGCGAAACCGAACGTGAAAACGGCGTATGGATTTATGAGATAGAATTTAAATGCTCCGGGTTTGAGTTTGAGTATCTTATAAACGCTTCGAACGGTGCTGTTATAAAAGGAGAGGCGGAAAAAGGCTAAAACCGTTTTGAATAAAAAATACATGATTTTAAAGAAAACGGTTATCTCAAAACCGATAAACGCTAAAAACTTAATCGATAATCATTAAAGATTATATAAAGTTATTTTTACCCAAGATAAATTTATCGGGCGGCTGCTTTCAAAAGCAGCCGCCCGATAAATTTTACTTGCAAAAATTATTCCGATAGTATATACTTTTATAAGTAAAAATCAATGTTGAGAATATTTGGCCAAATGTTTTGAGGTCAAAGGACGGTTAAAGGTAAATTTTTATATTGGTTTATTTATAAAAATATTTAAAAACTCACATTAAGTGAATTTTTATTTTTATCCTAAATTATTTTCGGGAAAGGAAAAACATGGCTGACAGAACCAAAATAAGAAATTTTTGTATAATAGCACACATAGACCACGGCAAGTCCACGCTTGCGGACAGGCTTATGGAAAAGACGGGTCAGGTTTCAGAGAGGGAGAGTAAAGAGCAACTTCTCGATTCCATGGACTTGGAGAGGGAACGCGGAATAACCATAAAACTCACTCCCGTAAGAATGTTCTACAAAGCAAAGGACGGCAACGAGTATATTTTTAATCTCATCGATACTCCCGGTCATGTGGACTTTACTTATGAAGTGTCGAGGTCGTTAAAGGCGTGCGAGGGTGCGATTCTTATCGTTGACGCCACGCAGGGCGTACAGGCGCAGACCATGGCAAACGCATATCTTGCGATAGATAACGATCTGGAAATCATGCCCGTCATAAATAAAATGGATCTTCCGTCCGCCCGTCCCGACGAAGCGGCTAAAGAACTTGAAGACATACTCGGTATCGACGCGTCCGACGCTCCGAGAATATCCGCAAAGAGCGGACTTAACGTGGAAGAAGTGCTCGAACAGATAGTTTCTAAAATTCCCGCTCCCAAAGGCGACGAGAACGCACCGCTCAAAGCGCTCATATTTGACAGTTATTACGATAACTTTAAGGGCGTTATATGTTTTGTCAGAATTATGGACGGGAGCGTTAAGGTAGGGACAAGGATTAAAACGTTTATGTCGGATAAACAGTTCGACGTAACCGAGGTCGGCGTGTTTACGCCCAAAATGTTTGCAAAAGACAGCCTTTCGGCGGGCGAGGTAGGATATATTGCCGCGAGTATAAAGAGCATAGAAGATACCGCCGTGGGCGACACCATTACCACGGCGATAAACCCCGCCAAAGAACCTCTTGCGGGATATAAAAAAGCGCTTCCCATGGTCTTTTCAGGCGTGTTCCCGCTGGACGGTAGTAAGTTTAACGACTTAAAGGACGCACTTTTAAAACTCAAACTTAACGACGCCGCGCTTTCTATCGAGCCGGATAATTCCGCCGCGCTCGGATTCGGGTTCAGGTGCGGATTTTTGGGGCTTTTGCACATGGACGTTATTCAGGAGCGCATAGAGCGCGAATTCGACCTTGAAATAATCACAACCGCGCCTTCGGTCGCGTATAAGGTATATAAGACGGACGGGAGCGTTCTGACCGTGGAAAACCCCACGCACCTTCCTCCAACTACCGAAATCGACTATATGGAAGAGCCGATGATTAACGCCAGCATCTACACTCCGCCCGAATACGTGGGGCCTATAATGGAACTTTGCCAATATAAGCGCGGCGTTTACAAAGATATGATATATCTTGATAAGACGCGTGTGCAACTCAAATACAGTCTTCCTTTAAACGAAATAATTTACGACTTTTTCGACAGTCTGAAATCGAGGACCAAAGGCTATGCCTCTTTTGACTATGAGCAGTCGGGTTATCAGAAAAGCGACCTCGTTAAACTCGATATGCTCTTAAACGGCGAAATCTGCGACGCGCTTTCCATAATCGTGCATAAGGACAAGGCTTACGAAAGGGGAAGACAGATTGCCGAAAAACTCAAAGAAGTAATACCGCGCCAGATGTTTGAAATACCCATTCAGGCGGCTGTCGGCGGCAAAATAATCGCGAGAGAAACGGTCAAAGCGTACAGAAAAGACGTTCTTGCAAAGTGTTACGGCGGCGACGTTACAAGAAAGAAAAAACTTTTGGAAAAGCAGAAAGAAGGTAAAAAGAAAATGCGTTCCATCGGTACTGTCGAGATACCGAGCGAAGCGTTTATAACCATACTTAAAACTGACAGCGACAAATAAATAAAACAAAACAAACCATAAAATAAATAAAAGAGTGAATCGGGCGGTTAAAAATGAGCGGAATTTATGTTCATATACCATTTTGTATGAGAAAGTGTACTTACTGCGACTTTGCGTCTTACCCAAAGGAGACGTATAAGGCGGAGAGTTACTTTGCATGCCTTTACCGCGAGACCGAAGGGAGAGGGAGACAACTTTCGGAAAAAGTTTTCGATACCGTATACATAGGCGGAGGAACTCCGTCCGCGGTGGATTCAAAATTCATAGCGGGTGAAATGAGACAGATAAGGAAATTTTTTTCTCTTACCGAAAATCCCGAAATAACCATAGAACTTAACCCGGGAACGGTTGACCAAAAAAAGATAGACGAATATAAGAGCGTGGGAATAAACCGTTTCAGCATAGGTCTGCAAAGCGGATACGACGACCAACTTAAAAGGCTCAACCGTATACATACCGCAAAGGATTTTCTTTTATGCTGTAAACTTTTAAAGGGCGAAAATATCAGCGCGGATATACTTTTGGGACTTCACGACCAGACGGCGGAGCAGGTGAAAAAGACCATAGACCTCGCGATTGCGGGCGGTGTAAGTCATATATCCATGTACGCGCTTACACCCGAGCCGGGGACGCCCATATATACCGATTATCTAAACGGCGAACTTTTGTCCGACGACGAAGTCGCGGATATTTACGACATAGCGAGAGCATATCTTAAAGAAAAAGGATTTTTAAGATATGAAGTATCCAACTTTGCAAAAGAGGGATTTTATTCGAGACATAATTATAACTACTGGCAGCGCGGCGAATATATAGGGTTAGGGGTATCGGCTTCGTCTTTTATAGACGGCAGAAGATTTACAAACACTTATAATATCGACGAATATATAAACGCTGTTATTTACAATAAAACTCCCGAAATCGCTTCGGACGTGATAGAAGGTAAAGACGCCGAGTTTGAATTTATAATGCTGGGATTAAGAACTGAAAAAGGTATAAAAGTTTCCGAATTCGACAGACTTTTTTCAAAAGACTTTAAAAAAGAATATGCGGACGTTTTGAGCAAAAAAAGAGCCTTTCTCGACTTTGACGGGGAGAATCTGAAAATCAAAGAACAGTATCTTTACGTTCAGAACGATATAATTTTAGCGTTTATGAAATAAAAAATATAAAATAACGGGATAACGAATTAAAGGATTAAAGAAAAGCGTAAACAAAAAAATATAAAGTAGTATCGGAAATTTTTTAACGGCTGATTTTCAGCCGTTTTTTTATTTTCGGCGGGAAAAATTTTTCTTTAAGCGGTGAAAGCATTTAAAATCAGTCAGGGTAGGTAAGAAAGTGAGTAATCGCCAAAAATTTCTCTTTTAAACCAAAAAATCCGCAAAAATTACCTTTGCAGTTTGCTATTCTTTCTACACGGGGGCGGAAATGACGGTTTACATCGAATATGTTCTTATAGACAATTTCGTAATCGACTGGCTGCTTTTGAAAGCAACTTTTTCGCTCACGCATAAAAGCGTTAAAAAGTGGCGGCTTTTAGTCTGTTCGGTTCTCGGCGCGGTTATTGCGCTTATATTTCCGCTTATAGATACGCTTTCGTTAATAGTAACGCTTTTAAAAATATGCGCGGGACTTCTGATTATAGTTCTTGCGGCTGATTATTCGGGCTTTAAAGATTTTTATGTGAATGCGGTGATATTTTTAGGGCTTACTTTTGCGCTCGGCGGCGCGATAACGGGGATATATTCGATTTTAGGCTTAAACGCGTCAAGCGAATTTTCAATTGCGGTCATGATTGTGCCGGCATATTTAGTGCTTAAAGGAATAACATCCGTCGTGAAATACGTTTACCGCCGCAAAGACGTTCTTTCAAAGGTTTATCCGTGCGAAATGGAAATAAACGGAGTAGCGGTCAAAGCGCAGGGTTTTTTCGATACCGGAAACGCGCTTTACGATGAGGACGCGCCTGTAATAATATGCGGAAAAGACCTTGCCGCAAAGTTTATGGCAGGATTTCCGAAGATGAAAAGGATATATTTTTCCACGGTATCGGGACAAGATAAAATGTTTGCGTTTAAATTAGACAGTTTAAAGATATATATCGGGGATAAGCAGAATATATTTAATAACGTAACGCTGGGCGTTGCCAAGAAAAACGTGGGCGTCGGGTACGACGTGATACTGCATCCCGCGCTTATGGAGGAAAATCATGCTCAAAAAAACGATGGAAAAACTGAAAAGGCTTCTTAAACTTCTGTCTTTAAGCGATAATCTTCTGCGCTACATAGGCGGCAGCGAAGCGCTCCCTTCTCCGTACACCGCGGAAGAGGAAGCCGACCTTGTGGCTAGGTTAAAGTCGGGCGAGGAAAATCTCCGCGACGAACTTGTGGAGCATAATTTAAGACTGGTGGTGTATATTGCACGCCGTTTTGAAAATACGAGCGTTGACCTTGACGACCTTATCTCCATAGGCACGATAGGGCTTATAAAAGCCGTCAATTCGTTCGATTCGGAAAAGAATATCAAACTTGCGACATACGCGTCGAGGTGTATAGAGAACGAAATACTGATGTATTTAAGACGAACGGTAAAACTTAAAAGCGAAGTGTCTTTCGACGAGCCGCTCAATACCGACTGGGAGGGCAACGAACTGCTTTTATCCGATGTCATGGGAACGGACGGGGACGTGGTTTATAAAAAAATCGAAAACGGCGTGGAAACCGAACTCTTGCGACAGGCTCTCACCAAACTGAACGCGAGGGAGAGGGAGATTGTGGAACTCAGATTCGGACTCAGCGGAGAAGAGGAACTGACTCAAAGAGAAGTAGCCGATATGCTCGGTATTTCCCAAAGTTACATATCGAGGCTTGAAAAAAAGATAATCGCGCGCCTTAAAAAAGAATTTGCCAAAATGGTCTGATAATAAATCTTTACTTGTTAATATTTGGCGGCAAAGCATAAAATTTAATAATTTTTTAGCCAAAAGGCGCAAGATGTGTTATAAAAAAAGTCAAACATAAAACTTATTCAGAATAATTGGAAAAATAAGGATAAAAATTTACAAATTGAGCATACTTAATCGTAAATCCTTCGAAAAAGTAATTTACATAGGAGGATTTATGAGTAGCAAAGTGGTAATCTGCGGAGTAAACACCGCGACCCTTCCGAAAATCAGCAACGAGCGTTCAAATCAACTGCTCGCCATGATAGCCGAAGGGAATGAAAACGCGAGAGAAGAATTTATAGTCGCCAATATGCGGCTTGTACTTTCGGTTATAAAACGGTTCTGGTCAAAGAACGCCTGCTCGGACGACGTGTTTCAGGCAGGCTGTATAGGACTTATAAAGGCGATAGATAATTTCGATTTGTCTGTCGGCGTGAAGTTTTCCACTTACGCTGTGCCTATGATAATAGGCGAGATAAAAAGGTTTTTAAGAGACGGAAACTCTTTAAGAGTTTCAAGAAGCGTCAGAGACACTGCCTATCAGGTGCTTAAAACCCGCGGAGAAATAGAGAAAAAAGACGAAGAGGCAACGCTCGAACGTATAGCCGAGGAAATGCACGTAAAACTTTCCGAAGTGGTATACGCGCTCGACGCCATATCCGACACGGTCTCTCTATACGACCCCGTATACAATAAATCGGGCGACACGCTCATGCTCATGGACCAACTCGGCGACGAAAAAAACACCGACGACAACTGGACGGAAAAAGTCGCTCTTGACAGCGCCATTTCACATCTTTCGGGCAGAGAAAAGCGCATAATTTATTTAAGGTATTATGAGGGAAAGACCCAGACCGAAATAAGCGAAGAAGTGGGAATATCGCAGGCGCAGGTATCGCGGCTCGAAAAAAACGCCTTGAAGGAAATTAAAAATTTAATCAGGGCCTGACGGTGCGACAGGCTTAACCGAGTTCCGTACAGATATTTTTCGGAACGACAGCGAAAGACAGCCGTAGATTAAAAGCGGCTGTTTTTTTGCTTATTTGCGTCAATGTTCAATAAAAGTGTTGCATTTAACTTGTTGCAGTGCTACAATATTTACATATAAATTAAAATTGTTACATATATTTCACGGACCGCACGCCGCTCCTGCGGCGTAGTTAAAGGAAAATTTTTATTAAAAGGAGAAGTAAAATGCATAGAAAAATCTGGACGGTTCTCTTTTCGCTTGCGGCTGCTTTGTGCCTTGCGTTCGGGCTTGTCGCCTGCGGCGACCCCGCCGGCGAAGGCGGCGAAGGCGGAGGAGGCGGAGGAACCAAATTGGCGACCCCATCCAATTTACGGATAGAGCAAACGGCATTACTTTGGGATGCGGTGGAGAACGCGACGGGTTACGTCGTCAAAGCGGACGGACAGGAATCTTCGGTGAACGGAACTTCGTTTTCGCTGGCGCAGCTGACCGAAGACAAAACTTATAAACTGCAGGTAAAAGCCACGGGAGGTACCGGTTATGAAGATTCCGACTGGTCCGCCGAAATATCTTACACTCCTGCAACGGCCCCCGCGGGCGGGCACGTGATAGTAAGCGCGGAAGGGTTTACCGTCGACGGTACGACGCTTTATATAAAGGTTTCCAACGCGACGGAAACATTCGATTTTAACGGTAAAATAACCGTGAGCGACGGCGCGACGTGGGTTTTATCCAACGACGCGCTGGGCGAAAGTTCGATCGTGACGAAAACCATATCTCTTTCCGAACCCGGAGACAAGACGGTTTACATAATAGTTACGGGAGACGACGGCTACACTTCCTATACGGTTACCGTGCGCCGCCGCCCTGTTTATAACGTGACCTACGTTTTGGGACGCGGCGAAGATATTGTGAAAAAAATCGAAGAAGACGGCTTTGCGGCGGAATTGACCGAAGATGAAATACCCGACCGCGAAGGTTTCGAATTCAAGGGTTACGAATACGATTTTTCACAGCCGATAACGGGAGATACAACCGTTAAACTTAAATGGGACAGCGGACTCAGTTATATCGACGAAAACGGGGAGACCGTTCCCGTCGAGAACGATTATGAGATTTTAAGCGCCGCGGCGGACCGCACTCTTACGGGCTGGTACATACTGAGAGGCGAAGTTAGCGGAAATTTTACGCTCACGGTTTCGGGCGAAGCGCATATCATTCTCGATGACGGGTGCTTCTGGACGGTTACGGGGAACATCATCGTTCCCGAGTCGGCGGTCCTGAATATTTACGCCGTAAGCAGCGGCAGCGAGACAGGCTCGCTGACTGTTGGCGGCAACATCGGCGGCAAAGACGGTGTCGACGGTAAAAACGGAGAAGGCGACCCATACGACCCCGACGGCGAAGACGGACCGGCCGGCACAGACGGCACCGACGGGCAGGACGCGGGTACCATAATAATCAACGGCGGCGTCGTAACC
>CALWBJ010000083.1 GCA_944376035.1 uncultured Clostridia bacterium
AATAAAAAGCAAAATAATGCATTTAAATCGATAAAAATCTCGATTTAAGAAAAATTCAGTTAAGACCAAGCAGAAGATAAACGCTTAAAGAAAAATTTTAACTAAAATACAGTAAAGACGCAATTCAGTAAAACTTTTGGTTTTAATGTTTGCGTCTTTATTTTTTTTGTTATTTAAGTTTTGCAGTAAATCAGACTTAAATCTTACCGTAAACCTTATCCGGAATATCGCTTTAATATGTACTTTAAAAATCAACCTTATAAAATCTTTGAAAGATTAAAATCGAAATTTAACTGTTACAGGTATTTGATATATAATTATCGCTTAAAGTATTCTGAAATCAGTGCTTAAAATATTCTGATTAACACCTGCTTAAAACGTGACGTAAGTTAAAAAAATTATTATAAGGTAAATATAAAGTCTGTTTTGAGTTCGGGTAAAAGGAAAAACTACCGAAAGCAAGGGCGATTCAGTTAAATTCAGCAAAAAAGTAAAAAACAAAAAAGATTTTAATAAAATCTCAAAAAAATATGCAAAAAAACGAAAAAAAGTAGAAAATAACTTAAAAAAATTGAAAATATTACCGAAAAACGTTTGACAACCCCTTGTGCCTTACGATATAATGTTTAGGCTGTGTAATCTGGGTTGAGACGGGAAGTTACTTAATTCGCCTGACAGCGAAAGATAATTTCCGTTGACAAGTGTGGGGGCTTGACCCCTGCGACTAACTTCAAATCGAATTTAGTAAAGTCATTCGCAGCGACTTAAAAAAGTTAAGTATCGGCGGATGATTTTTTTATTTACTTAAACTCGACACACACGGCAGGGTTTACAGCAATAGAAAAGTTAGGTAAAGGAGCAAAAAAATGGCAAGTCAGAAAATCAGAATCAAACTCATGTCTTACGACACTGAAATGCTCGACCAGGCTGCGGCGAGAATAGTCGAGACCATGAAAAAATCGGGCGCGAAAATAAGCGGACCCATTCCGCTTCCCACCGAAAAAGAAGTGGTTACGATTCTTCGTTCCCCGCATAAATACAAGGATTCGAGAGAACAGTTCGAAATAAGAACGCACAAAAGGCTTATAGATATTTATTCTCCCAACGTAAAACTGCTCGACAGTATTCATCTGCCCGCAGGCGTGGACATAAAGATAAAACTCTAAAAAGCGTAAAACATTATATATATATCGGAGGTGAACTTTATCTATGAATAAAGCAATCATTGGAAGAAAGTTGGGAATGACGCAGTTATTTTCCCAGGACGGCAAGGTAATCCCCGTAACGGTTATAGAAGCGGGTCCATGTCCGGTAGTACAGGTCAAAACAACAGAGAGAGACGGCTATGCGGCTGTTAAACTCGGTTTCGACCGTGTGGACGAAAAGAAACTCAATAAGCCCGACGCAGGTCTCTTCAAAAAGGCAGGCGTTCCCGCGCAGAAGGTTCTTAAAGAGTTCAGACTGGATAACGCTGAGGCTATGGAAGTCGGTTCGGTTATAACCTGCGAGACTTTCCAGGCAGGGGACAAGATCGATGTTTCCGGCGTTACCAAGGGACACGGATTTACCGGTGTTATCAAGAGATGGAACAACCACAGACTTAAAGAGACTCACGGCGTAGGCCCCGTACACAGAGAGGTCGGCTCCATGGGCGCGAACAGTTCTCCGTCCAGAGTTTTCAAAGGTAAGAAGATGCCCGGTCAGTACGGTCACGAAAACGTAACCATACTTAACCTCGAAGTCGTAAAAGTGGACAAGGAGAGAACCGTACTTTCAGTCAAAGGCCCGGCTCCCGGTCCGGTAAAAGGCATCGTCACTATCCGAAACACCGTTAAAGCGTAAGGAGAAAGATTATGCCAAGTGTAAAATTATACAATATGAAAGCGAGCGAAGTGGGTAATCTCGAATTATCGGACGCTTTGTTCGGAGCCGAGTACAACGAGTCGGCTATTCATCAGGCTGTTGTAGCAAGGCTTGCTAACGAAAGACAGGGCACAAAGAGTACCCTTACCCGCAGCGAAGTACGTGGCGGCGGCGCTAAACCGTGGAGACAGAAAGGCACGGGTCGCGCAAGACAGGGTTCTATAAGAAGTCCTCAATGGGTTAAAGGCGGCGTGGTTTTCGCTCCCAAATCCAGAGATTTTTCCAAGAAACTCAATGCAAAGGCAAAACAGGTCGCGCTGTTTTCCGCTCTTTCGCAGAAGGTCAGGGACAATGAAGTTATATTCATTGACGAAATAAAAGTTTCCGCTCCCAAGACCAAGGAAATGGCGGCGTTCCTCAAAGCCTTCAAATTTGATAAAACCGTTCTTCTGGTTATGGATAACAGCGACGAGGCTGTTTTAAGAGCGTGCGCTAATATTCCGGAAATAAGCACCATACCTGCAAGCGCAATCAATACTTACGACGTGGTTAAAAATGCTAAAATCGTTATTTCCAAACAGGCTGCACAGCAAATCGAGGAGGTCTACGGAGAATAATGAACGCACATGATATCATAATAAAACCCATACTCTCCGAAAAGAGTTATGCGGGCATCAAAGATAAAAAATACGTCTTTGTAGTAGCGAAAAACGCAAACAAAACCGAGATAAAACTTGCGATAGAAGAAATTTTCGGCGTTAAGGTCGAAAAAGTCAATACCGCAATCGTCGGCGGAAAGTTGAAAAGACAGGGTAAGTACGAGGGCTATACCCCCGATTACAAAAAAGCCATGGTTCAACTTAAAAAAGACAGTAAGTCCATCGAATTCTTCGATTCGCTGTCCTAATTCTTAAACGGAGGAACATTAAAATGGCGATAAAGAGATATAAACCGACTTCGTCCGCACGTCGTCTGATGACGGTGAGCGCTTATGACGAAATAACCGCCAAGAAACCCGAAAGGTCTTTGATAGAAGATCAGAGAAAGAGCGGCGGAAGAAACTCCCAGGGTAAGATAACCGTCCGTCATATCGGCGGCGGTAACAGAAGAAAATACCGTATAATAGATTTTAAGAGAAATAAAGACGGCATACCCGCAGTAGTAAAGAGCATAGAGTACGATCCCAACCGCAGTGCCAACATCGCGCTCCTCTATTATGTAGACGGAACAAAGACTTATATTCTTGCTCCTGTCGGACTTAAAGTGGGCGATAAGGTCGTAAGCGGCGCGGATGCCGATATAAAAGCCGGAAATGCTCTGCAACTTAAAGACATTCCCGTCGGTACCATGGTTCACAACATCGAAATGCAGCCCGGTAAAGGCGGTCAGATAGCAAGAGCCGCGGGCATGAGCGCGCAGATCATGGCGAGAGACGAAAAATACGTTACCCTTAAAATGCCGAGCGGCGAAATGAGATACATTCTCGCAACCTGCAAGGCGACTATCGGACAGGTAGGTAACTTAGAACACGAAATCATCAGGATAGGTAAGGCAGGTAAGACCAGATATCTTGGTATACGTCCGACCGTCCGCGGTGTGGTTATGAACCCGTGTGATCACCCCCACGGCGGTGGTGAAGGTAAATCGCCTGTCGGTATGCCCGGGACCGTTACTCCTTGGGGTAAACCTGCTCTCGGTTACAAGACCAGGAAACATAAGAAGGCTTCCGGTAAACTTATCATTACAAGGATAAATTAAGGAGAACGAGATGAGTAAAAAAGTAAAAAAAGGTCCTTATGTAGAACCTAAACTCTTGAAGAGAATAGAAGAATTAAACGAAAAGAATGAAAAGAAAGTTTTGAAGACCTGGTCGAGATCGTCTACGATTTTTCCGCAGATGGTAGGGCACACGATTGCCGTATACGACGGAAGAAAACACGTTCCCGTGTATGTAACCGAAGATATGGTAGGTTGCAAACTCGGCGAGTTTGCGCCGACCAGAACCTTTAAGGGCCACGGCGGTTCGGAAAAGACAACCGGGGCGAGATAGGAGGCTGTAATATGGCTAAGAGAATGAAAGAAAAAACCGCGAGAATCGCGGAAAATAAAGACAGGCGTCCGAAAGCGGTTGCGAAACATGTCAGAATTTCTCCTTATAAGGTAAGAATCGTTCTTGACATTATCAGAGGAAAGGGTTACAGAGAGGCTGTGGCCATTCTGGAAAACACCCCCAAATCTGCAAGCGAACCGGTTAAAAAAGTTCTTATGTCCGCAGCGGCGAATGCAGAGCACAATCTCGGTCTTTCGAGAGACAATCTGTTCGTAGCGGCTTGTTATGCCGACCAGGGTCCGACTCTTAAAAGAGTTATGCCCAGAGCGCAGGGCAGAGCGTTCAGAATTTTGAAACGTACCAGCCACATCACGGTTGTGCTGGACGCTAAGGCTTAGGAGGATGGATTATGGGTCAGAAAGTTAATCCGCACGGTTTAAGAGTAGGAATTATAAAAGATTGGGATACGCAGTGGTTTGCGGATAAAAAAGATTTCGCCGCGAACATCAAAGAAGACTACGATATCCGTACAGCCCTCAAAAAGAAATATTTTCAGGCGGCTATTTCCAAGATAGTTATCGAAAGGGCTGCTCTCAAAATAACAATAACCATATTTACCGCTCGTCCCGGTGTGCTTATCGGCAAACAGGGCAGCGAAATTGAGGTAATCAAGAAAACCGTTGCTAAAATATGCAAGGGCAAACAGATATCCATCAATATTTCCGAGGTTAAGAAACCCGACGCTGACGCGCAACTCGTCGCTGAAAGCATCGCGTCTCAACTCGAAAAGCGTGTATCGTTCAGAAGAGCGATGAAACAGGCTATATCAAGGAGCATGAGAAGCGGAATAAAGGGTATAAAAGTCAGCGTCAGCGGCAGACTAGACGGCGCGGAAATAGCGCGCAGCGAAAGTTATCACGAAGGTTCAATACCCCTTCAGACGCTCAGGGCTGACATAGAATACGGCCTCGCCGAGGCACACACCACTTTCGGTGTTATAGGAATCAAATGCTGGATATACAAGGGCGAGATAATAGGCGCTCCCAAAAAGAAAACTGTTGAAGGAGGCGAAGCGTAATTATGTTGATGCCTAAAAGAGTTAAAAGAAGAAGAGTGCACCGCGGCAGAATGACCGGTAAGTGCACTAAGGGCAACAAGATAGCATACGGCGAATACGGCCTTATCGCTACCGAGCCCGGTTGGATCAAATCCAATCAGATAGAGGCGGCCCGTGTCGCCATGACCAGATTCATCAAACGTGGCGGTCAGGTATGGATAGATATATTCCCGCATAAACCTGTTACCAAAAAACCTGCGGACAGCCGTATGGGTAGCGGTAAAGGTTCGGTAGAATTCTGGGTCGCGGTAGTTAAACCCGGCAGAGTTCTCTTCGAAATGGCGGGCGTTTCCGAAGACGTCGCAAAAGAGGCTATGAGACTTGCCGGCCACAAACTTCCCGTCAAGACAAAATTCGTCAAGAAGGAAGTTGCCGAAGTACAAATAAACGAAGAAGGCGGTGAAGGTTAATGAAAACGAAAGAACTTCACGAATTAACGGTAGACGAATTGAACACCAAACTTAAAGAATTGAAAGAAGAACTGTTTAACCTTCGTTTCCGTCACGCAGTAGGTCAACTCGAAAATCCCGCGTCTCTCAACACTTGCAAGAAAAATATTGCGAAAGTAAAGACCATTCTGAGAGAAAGGGAATTACAGGCTAAGGCGTAGGAGTAGAGATTATGGAAAGAAATTTAAGAAAAGAAAGAGTCGGCGTCGTCGTTTCCGATAAAATGGATAAAACGGTTGTTGTCGCTATCGAAGAGAGAGCGAAACACCCCCTTTATAAAAAGACGATAAAGAAAACTCACAAATTCAAAGCGCACGACGAGTTGAACGAGTGCGGCGTAGGCGATAAGGTTCTTATCGTGGAAACAAGAAAACTTTCCAAAGATAAGAATTGGAGAGTTGCCGAAATCATAGAGAAGGCTAAGTAAGGAGGCGCGTTATGATACAACCACAGAGCAGATTGAAAGCGGCGGACAATTCCGGCGCCAAAGAATTAATGTGCATTAGGGTACTCGGCGGCTCTTTCAGAAGGACGGGCAACATCGGGGACGTTATCGTAGCCTCGGTCAAGACTGCTACCCCCGGCGGAACGGTCAAGAAAGGTGAAGTCGTTAAGGCGGTTATCGTCAGATCGACAAGCGGAGTAAGAAGAAGCGACGGTACTTTCGTTCGTTTCGACGAAAATGCCGCGGTTATCATAGACAATCAGAAACAGCCCAGAGGCACCCGTATCTTCGGACCGATAGCAAGAGAACTGAGAGATAAGGACTATATGAGAATTATTTCTCTCGCGCCCGAAGTGTTATAAGGAGAAAAACTATGAAAGTTAAAAAGAACGACACGGTTTTGGTCATAACGGGCAAGGATGCGGGTAAGACCGCAAAAGTTCTGGTCGCTCAGCCCAAATCCAATAAGATAGTTGTGGAAGGCATTAACGTTCAGAAAAAACACAAGAAAGCGAGAAACGCTCAGGAAGTAAGTTCCATACAGAATCAGTCCGGTGCGATAGACGCTTCCAACGTTTTGGTAGTTTGTCCTTCCTGCAATAAGGCCACAAGAGTTGCTTACAAGGTAGAAGGCGATAAAAAGGCGCGTATCTGCAAAAAGTGCGGCGCGGTTTTAGACGCAACCAAGGAAGCAAAAGAAGTCAAAAAGGCTACTAAGAAAAAGTCGAAGAAAACTGCGGACAGTGCCGCAGAAAGCAAATAACGGAGGTAAAACCAGATGGCAGCGAAAAAGACTCAGGTTGCTAACGAAACTGCAACCGAGAAAACTCCGAACAGAATCAAAGCAATGTACGATTCCACAGTCGTGCCCGCTCTGATAAAGAAATTCAATTATAAAAACGTTAACCAGGTGCCCAAACTCGTTAAGATAACCATTAATTCCGGGCTCGGCGACGTTAAGGACAATTCCAAGAGTGTTCAACTCGCTCAGGAAGAATTAAGACTCATATCCGGACAGAAACCTATACTTACTCAGGCTAAAAAGTCGGTTGCTAACTTCAAGATAAGAGAAGGACAGAACGTCGGTATGAAAGTAACGCTCCGCGGAACGAGAATGTATGAATTTTTCGATAAATTCGTATCGATCGCACTTCCCCGAGTAAGGGACTTCAGAGGAGTTTCAAAGAAGTCCTTTGACGGCAGAGGCAACTATGCCATGGGCGTTAAAGAACAGTTGATATTCCCCGAAATTTCCTACGATCAGGTAGAGAAAATGAGAGGTTTCGACATCTGTTTCACCACGACGGCGAACACCGACGAGGAAGCCAGAGAA
>CALWBJ010000084.1 GCA_944376035.1 uncultured Clostridia bacterium
GTTTTACCCGTTCCGGGAGGCCCTACGAGCAGTACGCCCTTGGGAATCCTCGCGCCCACTTCCTTAAACTTTCTCGGGCTCTCCAAAAATTACACGACTTCCGCAAGTTCGGCTTTTTCTTCTTCCGCGCCCGCGACATCGGAAAATCTGACTTTCAGATCTCTGTTTACGCGCGCATTGGTCTTTGCAAAAGTCATTGCGCCCTTAGTTCCGCCCTGAGTCTGCATGATAAGAATAAAGAACACTATCGCTATAAGCGCACAGCCTATAAGCGGTATGAGCGAAGACCATATCGAACCCGCGTTGGGATTGGTATACGTGAAATCTATACCTGCCGTTTCCAGCCTGTTTTCCAAGTCCGTAATTGCCTCGCTGCCCCTTGAATAAACAGTTGTAAACGCATAACTTATGCTCTGAACGTCGCTTATATAAGCCCTAACGGCAAAGTTCACGACATAACCGTCAAAAACAACGTCGGTAATTTCTATTTTATTATAATTGCTGCTTGTTAGTTTACTGACGATAACGTCAGCGCCTTCATTTTTAAGATTTTCCTTTGTCAACTCTTCGGTCTCGGCAAGTTTGACGGCATTGTAAAACTCACTGTAATTTACCGTGGTTCTCGTATTTATGCATGTGGAAAATGAAAGCACCGCGACAATAACGACTATCACAGCCAATACTATCCACATAGTTTTGTATCCGCTTGTCTTCAATTTCAATTTCTCCTTAACATTTTAGGTCGTTACGGGCAAAAAACCTGACGATAAAACCTGCCCGTTATGCATAAGCATGTTATATTCCTTTTTTAATATTATCAATTATTTATTAAAATAAACTTGAATTGAAATATATTAAAATAAAGTTTTTGTTCATAAATGATATTATTTTTATTATTTTCTTATTATCTGATTTATTGTCCCCTGCGATGACCTTTAAAGTTTACGGTAAATTATCATTTAAAGTCAAAGTTTTTAAGCCGAGGCAATAATAAAAAACTTTCCTTCTGCCGCCGAAAAGTTAAATCTCGAGCAAAAAAATAATAAATAAAAAAAATTAAAGCCCGTAAAACGCCCATAATCACATAGTTATTCTTAATTAGTATACTACATATCCGAGAAAATTACAATAGGATTTTTCTTTATTTTATAAAAATTTTGTATAAAATTGTTTTTATAAAAACTGAATAATCGGTATTTTTAATAAAAATTCTTTATGAAAAATAAAATCAAAATAAAATCAATATATAATATAATATATTAAAATCAGGAAAAACTTGTATCAATTTATAACAATTGTTACCTTTAAAAAATTTTAAAAAGCGCTTAAAATTCTTAATTTTTGAATTTATAAAATTTACTTGCTGATTACATGAGAAAATTTATCGCTTACACATAAGAAAAACGCAGCGACGCTGCGTTTTTTTTACAATTTTTATTTTTTTAATTGTTTATCGTATTTATCGTCTATTGTATTTTCCCTTAATCGAAGACGCAAAATCCGAGACTATTTAAAAAGTCAAGCGACATATCGAACCAAATTTCGATATCGGGTCTTATGTAGTCCTGAACGGCAGAATCCGCAACTCTGCCGTTCGGAGTAGCGGTTTCCTTATTGCAAAGTCCGAGTCCGTGAGGACCGCTTGAAAACATATGAAATTCAAAGAATACCCCTTTATCTTTGCATGCCGACGCGTAAAGCATAGCGTTTTCACCGGGAACAAGTCCGTCGTCCGCAGTTCCCCAGATAAATGCGGGAGAAGAATTTTTACTTACCTGCTTTTCAAGCGATACTTTTTCAAAAAGCGATTTGTTTCCTCCCGTAAGATTTGCTATGCTCTCGCTATGAGAGTGTAACCCTGACGTAATTACCGGATACCCCAGAATTACGGCGTCCGGCCGGGCAAGGTCTGATTTATTTTTCAGCGCGCCGATAACTTCTTTTTCGGCAAAGAGCGTAGCGGTCATTGCGGCAAGATGTCCGCCCGCGGAAAAACCCGCCACCGCTACATGGTTTTTATCTATACCGAGACTTTCGGCATTGTCTTTTACGTATGCCACCGCCATACAGCCCTCGATAAGTTGAGCAGGATAAGTTACGGGCGCGACAGAATATTCAAGCGTAAACACGTTGAACCCTTTTGCAAAATACGCAAGCGCAACCGGCTCGCCTTCCCTTTCGCATATACCCGAATATCCGCCGCCCGCTATCACTATTATTGCGGGTCTTACCCTGGTAGGATAGTATACCGAAAATGAATGAATATAAGAATTTATATATCCGTTTGCGCCCTTTGGTCTTTCAACCCCGAAATATGAATATAAATCTGTCTTTTCCGTTTTCATATCTGATTTCTCCTGAACTACACTTATATAATTATAGAATATAATATTATTAACTTTAAGCCGAGTTTTACCATTCTGTTAACGCTTTACCCGCTGCCTTGCGGCACGGCAACTTAAACTTAAAATCTTAAAATTAAATTTATCAACAAACAGAATAAGCGGCATTAAATTGATAATTTTTCAAACAACTTCATTCTGTCGTTGAAAATATTAAGATAGTAAACGGGCATAGCCGACCAGCCGTGGCACAGGCTGCCGGCGCCACCGAAATCCTCGGCGCCAAGTTCTGTTTCCCAGAAGGTAGTCGCACCCGCGTCAAGCATCATGCCGTATTTTTTCTTTATGTCTTCAAGAATGAAGTCGGCATTTTCAGAATCGACTTTCAAAAGAGCGTCGTAGAAAAAGGTATTCATTGAAAGCGTCACAGGCACTATCCCTTCCCCGATTTTCAGTTTTTCCGCAATTTCCTTTCCGCCGAGTCCTATAAGAATAGCCAGCGAATTACCCAGAACACTGCACTTGTCGCACTCGGTACTGAGTTTATATAAGCCTTCTTTTTTATCAAAAAAAGTATCGCGTATGGCATTTTTTATGTCAGACACGTCTGTTTCGGTTCCGAATAACCTGTCGGCAAAAGATAGGGCGTATACGTACATGCAGTTAAGTATAAGGTCGTATTTCGCCTCACGCTTTTTAGGGTCGCGCCCCAACTCGGTTTCGTTGGAACTGTACTCGTTCCACTCGTAAAAATTCCAGCAGGGATACTGAAAGTTCGGAATAAGACCCTTGTCGGAAATTTTTGCTTTGAACGTTTCCGTTATTTTGCGGACAGTACCGCCCACTTCACTTAGTATACTCCTGTCGCCCGTATGCTCTATATATTCATATACCTGCATGGGATAAACGAGAGAAAAGAAAGGAATGGGCAGATCTAATCCCGAAGGGAAACATATACTCAAAAGACCGTCCTCCCTTAACCCCTTTGTCATGAGCACGAGGTTTGCTCTCTGAAACTCGTAATCCCGGAAAGCGTAATAACCGCAGAGCATCTGATTGCGGCTGTCCATATTGTAAAGCGCCTGCTCGCGCCACGGACAGTCCTCGTAATGTTCGTGCATACAGCATTTGAGCGTGTATACGGATACGTCGTAAATTTTTTGGAGTAACCCGTCGGAAAACTTGGTTTTGATTTCTTTCACGGGATAACTTACGGGCAAAATACCGAGATAATTTATCTTTATATCCTTATCGTCTGTTTCCAGATACCTGCCCGCAATACGCCTGAAAGTTCCTATAAATTTATTTTCGCCTTTTTTAAGACGGATTTTAATTGAAAAATCACGCTCGGCTATAATTCTCGGAACTTTACCGTTTCTTAAATGCTCGCCGTAACTTACTCTGATATCTTTTTCTTTATCGGAATAAATATCCGCCTGCAAAAAACCGACCGTTTCTTTTTTTAAGTCGGAAATATAACCGTTTTCGGTTTCGGTAAGAACGGCGTCCGCACGCTCTTCGGTTATGAGATTTTTTATGTTGTTGTAAACAGCCATGCCCTCTCCCATAACGACTGCCTTTGAACCGGGAACGCTTTCGGGCGCGGTAAAATCGTAATAATAACCGTAACCTAACTGAACGGTAATCTTATTGAGATAATCGCTTTTAAAAGATCGGTTAACCGACCATAAAGTATCCTCTCCGCTTCGCGCGAGCACTATTTCGCCCTGCATAACGTTAAACATAAGGTAAGGCGGTAGACTTATATAAGTCTGACTATCCTCTCCCTGATGCCAGACGGTTATTTTAAGGTTGTTCTCACGACCCGAAAAATCGGTAAATCCGGTCACGTCAAAAGTATAATACTGCTTTTCGGAAGGGAAATTCTGACAACTGCCGAATCCCGCCGTTACTCCGTTTA
>CALWBJ010000085.1 GCA_944376035.1 uncultured Clostridia bacterium
ACGTAAGTAAATCCGTTTATTCTGCTTATAATAAACGCCGCGTCCTTACCGAGACCGTTAAGAATAACTTTAAGCGGAGTTTTTCTTACCTTGTTAGCGGTTTTTGCTATACCTATAGCACCTTCCGCCGCCGCAAACGATTCGTGTCCCGCAAGGAACGCAAAACACTTGGTCTCTTCACGAAGGAGCATTGCAGCGAGGTTGCCGTGGCCCAATCCGACTTTCCTGTTCTCGGCAACCGAGCCGGGTATGCAGAAACTTTGAAGTCCGATACCTATCGCCTCAGCCGCGTCCGCCGCTTTTGTGCAGCCTTTTTTAATGGCTATCGCAGCGCCGACCGTATACGCCCAAACCGCGTTCTCAAACGCTATCGGCTGAACGCCTTTAACTATCGCTTCAACGTCTATACCTTTTGACGCACATATTGCTTTCGCGTCTTCGAGGTCTTTTATTCCGTATTCAGAAAGGCATTTTGTTATTTTCGCTATTCTTCTGTCGTAACCTTCAAAAGTGATACTCATTGAACCGTCCTCCTTATTCCTTTCTGGGGTCGATATATTTAGCCGCCCCGTCGAATCTGCCGTACTGTCCGGACGCTTTCTTATACGCCTCGTCAGCAGACATGCCTTTCTTTATAAAATCAGCCATCTTGCCGAAGTTTACAAAAGAATAGCCTATAATCTGATCGTTATTGTCGAGCGCTATTTTCGTTACGTAACCTTCCGCCATTTCAAGGTATCTCGGACCTTTTGCCTTAGTGGAATACATCGTTCCTACCTGAGAACGAAGTCCTTTGCCGAGGTCTTCGAGACCTGCTCCTATGACAAGACCGTCTTCTGAAAACGCCGACTGAGTTCTGCCGTATACGATCTGAAGGAAAAGTTCTCTCATCGCCGTATTTATAGCGTCGCAAACAAGGTCGGTATTAAGTGCTTCAAGAATGGTTTTGCCGGGTAAAATCTCAGCCGCCATAGCCGCGGAATGAGTCATTCCCGAGCAGCCTATGGTTTCCACAAGCGCCTCTTCTATTACTCCGTTTTTAACGTTGAGGGTCAGTTTGCACGCTCCCTGTTGCGGTGCGCATCTGCCGACTCCGTGCGTAAAACCCGATATATCCGTTATCTCTTTTGCCTGTACCCACTTTGCTTCTTCGGGAATAGGTGCGGGACCGTGATCGGGGCCTTTTGCTACGCAGGTCATTTCGTTCACTTCGGTTGAATACTGCATAATTTTATGCCTCCAAATTTTTCTTTAATTTATAATTAATTTATAATTGATATTGATAATATAATTGACTACAATAATCACTTTAATAATCATTATAACCAAACCGCTAACTTAATAAGTATAACATAAAGCGTGCAATTTTGACAATTATTTTAATCGGCTTTTCACTCTTTTGTAATGTTTTTTTCCATGTTTTTTTCAAGACTTCTTTTGTAGTAAAATAAATACTGCTGATAATATCCCGCATTAACGGAAAACCTTTCAGTGAAATATTCGCTTATCTTATTTCTTTCTTTTATTTCGCCGTGGAAATTTTCTCTGTACACTTTGTCTATCCATGTATCTACGGGAAAACTGTCGCTTCTGTGGAACCCGAAAAGGGATGCGCAGTCTGCCACCTTAGGTCCTACTCCGTAATAACTTATAAGTTGTTTTTTTAGTTCGGGAGTGTTGTAAGCCGATAATACATTAAAATCAATTGTTCCATCGGATATCTCGCATGCAAGCCGTTTTATATAAGGCGCACGATAACCGAGTCCCGCCTTTTTGTAAAAATCTTCGTCCATCTCCGCAAGTTTTTCAGGTTTCGGAAACGTAAAATAACTTTTTCCCAAAAAACGCCTTTCTTCACCTATTGAAGTACAAAGCCTGTCTATTATACCTTTTATTCGGGGAATATTATTGTTTTGAGAAATAACAAACGACAAAAAAGTTTCGCACGGATCCTGATTTAATATTCTTATTCCCTTTCCGAGATTTGCGGCAGTAGTAAGTATCTCCACGTTTTCGTTTAGCGCGCCCTCGTAAATAGCATGATAATCACGGTTAAGATCAAAATAATTTTCAAAATAATTCTTATCGCCGCTTTCGCACTCTATAACGGCGTCATTTCCGCGGTTATAACAGTATGCGCATTTATCCTTGCTGTACACCATATATCCGTTTTGCCATTCATGAAAACGGAATATCTGACCGCATTCGAGAGTATCTTTTATATTTAAAAATTCTCCGTCAAAAATTATTTTTTCCATATCTGAAATTGAAATCTTATATTTAAATATCCTATATTAAAATATTTTATTTGGAAAACATAATACATCTAAAATATTCAAATATTTTTAAATACGCATTTATTTGTAAATTAAAATATTTATAAATTAAATTTACTTGTTTTAATATTTTTAACTATAAAAATTATAATATTAAAAAACGGGCTGAAAAACAGCCCGATTTTTTAAAAACTCAGTTTTCTTTTGCGTAAACGCTGACTTTCTTATTGTCTCTGCCCATTCTTTCGAATTTGACCGTTCCGTCTATCAAAGCATACAATGTATCGTCGCTACCGATACCTACGTTATTGCCGGGATGAATTTTAGTTCCGCGCTGACGTACTATAATTCCGCCTGCAAGAATATCCTGACCGTCGTTACGCTTTACGCCAAGTCTTTTGGAGTTTGAATCTCTGCCGTTCTTGGTGCTGCCGCCGCCTTTGTGGTGAGCAAATAATCTGAAAAAAATCATATTCTATAACCTCCCTTCCCTTATTTCGCAGCGATTTCTAAAATCTTTACTGCCGTGAAAGGTTGCCTATGACCCTGCTTCTTCCTTTCATTTTTCTTGGCCTTGAACTTGAAGACGATCATCTTTTTGTCCTTGCCCTGTTCTACTATCTCGCCTATAGCCTTGAAAGCCCCGGCTTCTTCACTGACCTTTATTCCGTTTTCATCGGAAACCATCAGAACGCCGAATTCTACTTTGTCGCCTACGTTTCCCGAAAGTTTTTCAAATTTTATAATTGAACCTACTTCCGCTTTGTACTGCTTAGAACCGTTTTCTACGATTGCGTACATGTTTTTTACCTCCTGCTACCCAGTCTCGCCGATTTATATTCAGGGTGTCGGTACATTTTTCTATAATTACTCTTTGCCCGCACTTTAAAACCCTCATCGAGCGGCTCATTGGTGATTTTACAATATTTATCTTAAAAAGTCAAATGTTTTCAGGCATATTTTTTCTTTTTAAGGGCAAAATAATTATGAGTAATACAATTATTTTTTTATTACCTTTTTAAGAATTATTTTATAAGGAGAACTTAATCATGGACGCAAAAAACTATAATGAAAAAGCCATCAACGACGTTTATAAAAACGCACACATTGCTCTTCAAAGCATTTCCGACCTTTTACCCGCCGTTACCGACGACGATATCAAAGCCGAACTTTCCGACCAGTATGAAGGATACGAAAAAATAATCGGAGAAATATCCACGTTTATGGCGGAAAACAATATCACGCCGAAGGATATCAATCCTTTCAAAAAAGCAATCATGTGGACGAGCATCAAAATGAAATCTCTCGTAGACAACAGCAGAAACCAAATCGCCGAAATGATGATAAACGGCACCGTCATGGGCATCAACGAACTCAAAGCCATGGACAACGAGAAAGAAAATCTTGATGAAAAAACCGCCGAATTCGTAAAAAAACTTCTTGACCTTGAAGAAAGTTACGAACAGCGCCTTAAAAAATTCCTTTAAAACTCTGAATTGATCTAATTTAATTATGTTTTTTAAAAATTATTTAACTCTATTTTGATTTATGCAATATATTGCTTTTTTATTTACTTAATCTGAAAAAGTTATATTTTAAATCTGAAATTATTGAATTTACATTTAATTAAATTATAAACCGCTAAAATTATTTATAAAAATTATTTTTTTATTTTTACATTATTTAATTTAATTATCTGATACAGGCTCGGTTTAACATTACCCGGGCCTTCTTTATATTTAATGCTGAGCAATATTTATTTTTATTAAAATAAATAAATAAGAGATTTTCTATAAATAATAATTATTATCGCTTTTACTATATTAATAAAAAATATCAATATAAGTTACAGTCAATAACTTTCAGTTATTCCTAAAAAATAGTCTGCGCTTATATTAAAAGCCAAAGCCATCTGCCTCAATATATCATAACCGGGCTTTGCCTTCCCTTTAAGCCATTCACTCACCTGACTTTGCTTTATCCCTACTTTCTTTGCAAACGCCACTTGCGTCAATTCATTATCTTTAAGAAAATCATACAGTATTTCCGAAAATGTTTTCTTCATATTTAATATTTTATCGGATTTTCTATATTTATACTTGACATATAGAATATTCTATATATAATTATTATTGAAGTTAACAATTACAAAGGAAAATTTATGAAAAACATTTTTGGAAATATAAGTGAACTGCCGCTTGTAAGCGTATACACGTGCGTCTATAATATGGCCGATACAATCAAGCGAGCCTGCGAATCTGTTTACAAACAGACATATCCTAATATTGAACACATTATCGTAAACGACGGGTCTAAGGACAATGTATTAGAATTTTTAAGTGAATATAAAAAAACCGCTCCTTACCCTGTTCATATTTTTAATAAGTCAAACGGAGGTAAGCATACGGCTCTTAATGTTGCCTGGCAAGCGGCTAACGGACAATTTATGATTTTATTGGATGCGGATGATGAACTTTTACCAAAATGTATTGAGTTCCTCATTAAAACCTATTTTTCTCTTTCAAAAAAAGACAAACAAAAAATGTGGTGTATTCACGGAAGGTACGAAGATCAACTGGGAAATTTCGTAGGAGATTATTATCCTGAAAATATAAATTTCTTAAAAGAGAAAAAAAAGAAAAAAACAGCCCGAAAAATTAAGGGCGATAAGGTTGGTTTGCAAAAATCGGAAGTGTTAAAACAATATTCCTTTCCAACGCCCGAACTCGTTACCTTTGTATATGAAAGTTATATCTGGTCTCAAATAAATTCGCATTATTCAACATACTACACTAACGAAATTGTAGCGGTTTGTCATTTGGAAAATAATAATTCAATTACACGCGCTCCTATAAATTCCCAAATATGCGCTAACAAAGCATGGTTTTTGAGAGAAAAAATCAAAAACAACTTTGATTCATTTAAGATTATTTTAAAATACGGAATATTTTTTAATTTGACAGATAAGAATTTCAGAAAAAAATATCCTTACTTCGTTTCTGTAAAATTATCGGGTAAAATAAAAGCGATATTATTATACCCTATATCTTTTATATTGGCAAAAATACTATCGGTAAAATGGAAAATAGTCAATAAATAGTTTATCTTTATAATTTATTCTTAATTTTCATTTGTTATCTATTATTAAACAAATGCTCTGTTAAAATATAATTTTAAAATTCTTAAATTTAATATTATTTATATTTAATAATCAAATTTTCATTATGAACTAAATACTTTTTATTTATAATCAGACTGACAATTAAAGCATTTAAAATATATTTTATACGTTAATAAAATAATATGCATTTTTAATAATTTACATAAAGATGTTTTTCAACCTCTTTATCGGAAGATACTTCCTTAAAGTTCTTTGCTTCCTCGAAAAAGAGTCTTATTCTTTCATTGCGCTCTTCTTCCGTCCTGTAAAAAAGCAATTCTCCGTTTTTGAGAGACGGCCAGCAATCGGAATATTCCGCTCTCATTTGCGTACATTTTCCGTCATTTACTATGATATCTATCTTATGCACTCCGTGACGGAACTTCTCGGCTTCCTGTATTTCAACAGGATGCTTGAAATCTCTCTTACAATAAGGACATGAAGTAATCGATTTTAACGGAGTACCTTTTGTCTTTGCCTCGTAAACTTCTATTATGTCAAAATCGTTGTCATCTGAAAGTTTTGTCGCTTTGGTATACCAATGCGTGGAGTTTTCGCTTTTTGAAACAAGTTTTCCGTTAAGCATATAAAATTTATCGTTATTACCGACAAACGTAAAATCCGAAAACTCACGCGAAACATCCGTAACTCCCGCACTTATCCTTTCTTGCGAGTAGTCCTCTTTACCGAGATAATGAGGAATATGAACGTGATACCAAGTCCCTTCGATATTCAGTTTTTTGTCTTTTATAGTCAATATTTTATCATATATGCTTTTGATAATTATGTAAAGTGCGGCATAAAGTATTGCTGCAAATACCGCCGAAAGAAAAACCGAAAGTAATTTACTTACTTGCTTGCTTAAATACGGATACACAAATTCACTTAAAACCTGCTCTATAATATAGAAAACCGTAAAAGTCAGTCCGTGGATTTTAGTTACGGTCAAAGCCGTATTGTTCTGAACATTTCTCATTTTCAATCTCCGTTGACTATATTTCTTAACTCATCGAATATCTGTGCATTTGCGCAAACGATAGTTCCCGATTTATCAAGAGGCAACCTGTTGCCTTTCCAGTCTGAAGATTTACCTCCCGCTTCGGATAGGATTAAAATACCGGCCGCATAGTCCCAAGGTTTAATAACCTTTTCAAAATATCCGTCCAGTCTGCCGCAGGAAATGTAGCAAAGTACTATCGCAGTGGAACATATCCTTCTTAAATCCAGACAATTTTCAAAAACTCTTTTTGCTCTTTCAAAGGTTTCTTTTGCTTCACTTTTATGAGAAGAACCTGCACCGAACTCAATAAGCGAATGTTTTAAATCTCTGTTTGAAACGTGCAACCTGTTTTTATCGTAATTATCTACACCCGTTTTAAGTAAATTTTCTATACCTTTGTCGGTTTTATAAAAATAAGCGCCTTTTCCTTTTATTGCAAAAAACATTTCGTCTGTAAAGGGATTAAAAACCACACCGAAAACAACCTCGCCTTTCTCAACATATGCCAAGGAAACAGAACTCATTTTATAATCATATATAAGATTAGTAGTTCCGTCAATAGGATCAAGTATAAAGCATTTTTCAGACAAAGTATGCTCGGATTCCTCTTCCGTCATAAATCCTATATCAGGATAAACTTTATTTAGTTCTTTATTCAAAAATTCACTTATCCCTATATCCGCGGCAGTAACAAAATCGTATGGATTTTTATTTTTTTCATGCGGATTCAAGGACACCGAAAATATAATCTTCCTCGTTTCGTATATTAGTGATACAATTTTGTCGTAATTCATTTTCTATCCTCAATTTTTTTCTTTCAATTATTCAGATAATATAATTATCATTTATCTGAGTAATAAACTTGTTAAGTATATGTTCATAAAGTAACTACTCAGGCAACCGGTTGCATATTTTTATTTTATTTTAATTATTTTTAAATTTTCGGGATTTAATTTAACGGTTCGCCATTTCAGACTTTTGATTTTAAGGTTTTTAACTACATTTTTCGCATTTATTTATTAAGTCTTTTTTTAAGTTCTGTCATATAATAATTATAATTATCAAACTCAATTATCGGAGGCACCGAATGGTCGCATCCCGGAAGGTATCTGCCCGTTTTATAAACGCGTTCGATTTTATCTAATTCCGCGTCTATCTCTTTTTTGCCTTTTGC
>CALWBJ010000086.1 GCA_944376035.1 uncultured Clostridia bacterium
AAAAAGATTTATTGCTTAATAAGCCGATTGACGAGGTCGTTATGCATTATGCGGTCAATACTCTTAAATCCGGGCTTGACGGCGTGGTTTGTTCGCCGCTCGAATCGGGAAAGGTGCATGAGGTTTGCGGCAAAAACTTTTTGACGGTAACCCCGGGCGTAAGATTCTCGGGCGGAGACGCGGGAGACCAGAAAAGAATAACCACTCCCGCAAGAGCAAAAGAACTCGGCTCCGATTATATAGTGGTCGGCCGTCCCATTACCGCGGCTGATGACCCTAAAGCGGCGTATGAACTTTGTGTTAAGGAGTTTGTAGGTTAAAAAACTCTGCAAGTAAGATAAATAAGAGAAAGTAAGCCTTGTCAGATATTATCATTAAATAAGATTATTTAGAAAAGTATTAAAATTCTTGAATGGAGAAATTATGAAAAATACATCAGAAATTATTGCGAGCGGACTGTTAGATATAAAGGCGGTATTTTTCCGTCCGGAAGAACCTTTTACATGGGCAAGCGGAATAAAAAGCCCGGTTTATTGCGATAACAGACTTATTCTCACGGCGCCCGAAGTTCGTCTGCAGGTTGAAACGGCGATAGCCGATACCGTAAAAGAAAATTATCCTGAAGCGGAAGCGCTTTTCGGGACTTCTACCGCAGGAATAGCGCATGCGGCGATAGCGGCGCATATACTTGGAATGCCTATGGGATATGTGCGCTCGGGCGCAAAGGACCACGGCAGACAGAACCGAATCGAAGGAAAACTCAATAAAGGCGAAAAGGTAGTTGTGATTGAAGACCTTATTTCCACGGGCGGAAGCGTCATAGAAGTAGTAGACGCGTTGAGAGAGGAAGGCGCGGAAGTTTTAGGAATAGTCAGTATATTTACTTACGGAATGAAGAAGGGGATAGAACGCTTGCAAGAAGCGGGAGTAAAAAATATTTCTCTTACCGATTTTGACGTTATTTCAAAAATCGCCGCGGAAAAAGGTTACATAAAAGACGAGGACGTGGCAAGGCTTTTGGCGTTCAGGGACAACCCCTCCGACGAAAGTTGGATAGGAAAGAACGATACGGCAAAATAGTGATAATTCTCTATAATAGTTTTTGTTAAAAATTTACCGAAATTTCAGATTAAGTACAGAAAGACATTTATAAAGAAATATAATATTCAGAATTTCAAGGAGCGATATGAGAAGTCTGATTGATATAACAGATCTTACGGTAGAAGAAACCGAAGAATTATTGAATACGGCAAGCGATATTATAGAAAATCCTGAAAAATACAGCGAGGCTTGTAAGGGTAAAAAACTTGCGACGTTGTTTTTCGAACCGTCAGCCAGATCCAGGCTCAGTTTTGAAGCGGCAATGATAGAACTCGGCGGCAGCGTGATAGGCGTTTCGTCCGCGGAAAACTGTTCGGCGTCAAAAGGCGAGAGCGTGGCTGATACGGCAAAGGTATTAAGTTGTTATGCGGACATAATAGCCATGAGACATCCGAAAGAAGGCGCGCCGCTTGTCGCTGCGCTAAATGCAAGTATTCCCGTTATAAACGCCGGCGACGGCGGGCATAAACATCCTACTCAGACACTCGCCGACCTTCTCACCATAAAGAGAGAAAAAGGAAGACTTAATAATCTGACTGTAGGATTTTGCGGAGACCTTAAATACGGCAGAACGGTACATTCTCTTATAGCCGCTCTTTCGAGATATACAGGGATTAAGTTAGTGCTTATTTCTCCGACGGAGTTAAAAATCCCCACTTATGTTAAAAAGGATTTTATCGAAAGATGCAATATGGAATATGTAGAGACGACCGATCTGGAAGGCTCTCTCGGTTCTCTTGACGTTCTTTATATGACAAGGATTCAGCAGGAAAGATTTTCTGACAGAGCAGAATATGAAAGACTTAAAGACGTATATATTCTGACCGAGGAAAAAATGAAAAAGGCGAAAAGCGACATGATTGTCATGCATCCGCTTCCCAGGGTTAACGAAATAAGCGTAGGCGTTGACAACGACAGCCGCGCATGTTATTTCAAACAGGTATATAACGGTAAGATAATGAGAATGGCACTCATTCTGAAACTTTTAAAAGAGGCGGAGGATAAGGCACCTTATAAAGCAGAAGGAAATAAATATGAAGGATACAGATGTGTCAACCCCCGTTGTATAACGTCTGTCGAACAGGAATTAGAGCACAGATTTGCTCCTTCTAAAAACGGCGGAGAAGTTCTGCGCTGTATATACTGCGACAAAAAAGCAGTGAAAAAAGACTGATTAAAAGAACGTTTACTCCATTTTAATATTCGGTTAATATTGGGGGTAAATTAAAAAAACTGCAAAGCAAAAAAAGTTTTAAGGGTGAAAAATGGAAAAGCGACCTGTTCTCGCGATATGCTATGACTTTGACAAGACGCTCACGCCTTTCGATATGCAGGCGCAGGGATTTATACAGTCAATAGGCTGGGACGTTAAAAAATTCTGGGAAGAGACAAACGAACTTGCAAATAAGAACGACATGGACGCAAACCTTGCGTATATGTTTAAAATGGTGCAGGAAGCGGAAGGGCAGCATATTTTCAATAAGAAAATGCTGATGGAGTACGGGAGCAGGGTAAAACTGTTTCCCGGTGCCTGCGAATGGTTTGAAAAAATCAATATTTTCGGAGAGAATGCAGGAGTTGTTGTCGAGCATTATATCATATCTTCGGGATTAAAAGAAATGATAGAGGGCACGGAAATCGCCAAAAAAGGTGTTTTTAAAAAAATTTACGCAAGTTCTTTTTATTATAACGAAAAGGGTGTAGCGGTATGGCCGGCACAGGCAATAAATTATACCAATAAGACGCAGTTTCTTTTCAGAATAGAAAAGGGAGTAACGGAAATTAACGACCGCAGGGTAAACGACCATTTCGGAGAAGAAGAACTGCGCGTTCCTTTCAGAAATATGGTGTATATAGGAGACAGTGAAACAGATATACCGTGTATGAAACTTGTAAATTCTTACGGAGGACATTCGATAGGAATATACAATCCCGAAACCGCAGATAAGAGCAATGTATTAAAAATGCTCCGCGATAACAGGATAAGATATTTTGCGCCCGCCGATTATAGGGAAGGAAGCGTTCTCTTCGGACTTTTAAAGGATATAATAGTAAAGACCGCGGCATACGAAAAACTTGAAAGTTTTCATCAGAATAACGTTAAAGAAACCTTTGAAAATAAGATACGGAAGTAAAAGTAAAGCGACTGAAAATCTTTTAAAAAATATAAAAATATTTATTTAACATCAAACTTTAACTTCTAAATTGAAATTGCAAATTTTAATTTAGAAAAGAAATAAACCCTTCGCCTGCCGATAAATCGGCAGGCGAAGGGCTTTAAACGAGTTCGCATATTTAAAATGTGAGTAATATTTTTTATACAGATATATATAAAATAAAATTTGTTACAAAAATATTAAAGATTCAAAACTTGGTATTTGCAAATATATTATATAAAAAAAGTAAATTTATAACTGTGCGGGCATAGTAACGGTAATCTTCATTGATTCGCCTAATTTAGACTGAGCGTTAATTTTCCACTTATTGTTGTCCGCAATACTTTTTGCTATGGAAAGACCGAGACCGCTTCCGCCCGATTCTCTTGAACGTGATTTGTCTCCACGGTAGAATCTTTCAAAAATCTTATCCGATTTATCATCGGGAATATCACTTCCGGTATTAAAAACTGTAAGATATACTTTGTTATTTTCCCTGTAAACCGAAACTTTGATTTCGCCGTTTGCGTAAGAATGTTTTATAGCATTATCAATAAGTATGCTGGTGATTTTCTTAACGTTCTGCCTGTCTGCGACGGCTTTGATGTCAGGTTTTATATCGAGAGTAAGCGTTTTGTTTTTTTCAAAAGCAACAGCGTCGAAGGGGAGAGCGGTGTCGAGCACTAACTGAGAAACGTCACAAGGCTCTTCGCTTATAATTGCTTTTCTCTCATCGAGTTTTGCAAGCGTAAGCATATCCGAAACAAGAGTATCCATTCTTTCGGTCTGTGATTTTATATTATCAAGCCATTGACTGTCGCAGGTCTGTTTAAGTACGTCGGCATTTGCGGAAATAATGGTAAGCGGAGTTTTCAGTTCATGACTGGCGTCGGAAATAAACCTTTTTTGCTTTTCGAGAGTTTCTTTAATGGGTTCAAAAACTTTAAATGATAAAAGATAGACAACTACAAAAAGGGAAAAGAAGACGGATAACAGGGCAAAAAGAATTTTAAGAGTGTTTGAATTATACATGTTTATGTCTTCGGTCATGTCGGCGGCTACAAAGATTTTTCCGCCGTTAACGTCGTAAAACTTAAAAAAGTAATTACCTACGTTGCCCATTCCTTTGCCCACGGGGTTATAGCCGTTGGCTTTTGCAGTTTCAAGTATTTTAAGTGCATCTGATTCTGTTTCGGGACTGCTGCAAATATAATTATTTTCAATAATAATTTTGTCGACCTGGAACATATCCGAATTATGAAGGAAAGTTTCAAAGGCGTCGTCGAGTACGTTTGAAGTATGCGAATAAACGGCATTTCTGAGTAAAAGCCTTGCGCATGCGAACATAGCCGACAGAACCAAAAAAACGATGGCCATTGTTATCGTTACAAAAATTATCTGTGCTTTCCTAATCATTTTTTTCACCGAGGGTATAGCCGATTCCGCGTATGGATTTGATTTCGGTTTTAGAGCCTATAGCGGCAAATTTCTTTCGTAAAAAAGAAATGTAAACTTCAATTGTATTATATTCGGCGTCGGTATCGAAACCCCAGATTTTTTCTATAAATTTTTCTTTATCAATACTTTTACCCTTGTTGAGAATAAGCATTTCGAGAATCTGAAATTCTTTTTTACCGAGGGTAATTTTATGCCCGTTTCTGCCAAGTTCGAAAGTATTGCGGTCAAGTTTGATGTCACCGTATTCAAGTACGTCTCCGGTAAACTCCGATTTGCGACGGGAAAGGGCACGTATTCTTGCTAAAAGTTCGTCGGTACTGAAAGGTTTTGTGAGATAATCGTCAGCCCCGAGATTCAGTCCGTCAATCTTATCGCTTATTTCGGATTTTGCGGATAACATAAGTATAGGGACGGACACTTTACGGCTTCTTAAAATTTTTAAAACTTCAAGTCCGTTTATTTTAGGCATCATAATATCGAGGATAATAAGATCGTATATCCCCGTTAAAGCCATATCAAGACCTTCTTCGCCGTTGTAAGCGCAGTCTACCGAATATTTGTTTTGTTTCAAAATTGCGGCGAGAGCGGTGGTAAGTTGCTTCTCGTCATCTACAAGCAGAATATTCATATTAGCATTCTATCATATAATTGTTGAAATTACCTTAAAATTTACAATAAAATTTAAAATAATTTACAAAAGTTATCTAAAATAAATATATAAAAATAATATGCAAAGAGACGCCTTGCTAAAAAATGACTTTAATTTAAAATAAATGAATGCAAGTACTATAAGCATTGAAAAATTTTATAAAAAAAGTTGATTTAATACTTAATAAATTTAAAACATTTATTAAGTTTTCTTAAAAAAATGAAAATTATCAATGGTCTTTTTTAAAGGGATTTTTATATAATTTTATAATTTGCGAAGTCTGAAAAAGTCTTATAATTACTAATGATTTTATCTATCTTAAATAAAATAAAAACCAAAAGGAAAAAAATTCCGAAATTTTTTTATTTTTCAAGGTACTTTCAAGTTTGGCTTGTTATTATATAGGCGTAAAGCGAACATAAAGTTTCGTTTTACATAACATAACCCACACTCTCAATAAACTTTTTCCTAAGGCGAAGCGTCCGATTTAACGATCGGGCGTTTTGCTTTTAAATTTTTTAAAATAATATCAGAATGTAATAATAAAAATTTTAAAATGTAGAAAAACAATAATAATGGAAAATAACAGAAAATTTATAAGAAAAATAATACCGGAATTAAAACCGGAATTAAAAGCCGAATATAAACAGCAAAAATAAAGCGGTAAACAAAATAGAAAACTCGCCGGGCGGTATCGCCCGGCGATAAATTTAATC
This sequence comes from uncultured Clostridia bacterium, assembly GCA_944376035.1. Classification (GTDB taxonomy): domain Bacteria; phylum Bacillota; class Clostridia; order Christensenellales; family Borkfalkiaceae; genus UBA1259. The sequence goes on from CALWBJ010000086.1 coordinate 6,081, forward strand.
AGAAAAAATTAAAGCAGAGGAATGGTAGCGAGATAAAGTACGTCGTCTCTGTTTTTTGCATCGCCTTCTGCGAGCACAAAAGCCTTTTTAAAGATGATACCTCCGGCTTTTTTTACTATTTCTTCAAGCCCTACAAGACTTTCGCCGGTAGATATAACATCGTCAACAATACCGACTTTTTTACCTTTGATAAGGTCAACGTCATGTTTGGAAAGATAAAATTCCTGAGCCTTGCCCGTTGTGATTGACGAACCGTAGGAAACGCTTATACCGTCCTGCATATACAGTTTTTTTGATTTTCTGGCGACGGCGTAATAGGGCATATCCAGTTCTCTCGCCGCGACGTGCGTGAGTTGAAGACCTTTTGATTCAGCGGTAATAAGGACGTCGCAGCCTTTTAAAAGTTCGGCGATATGCTTACCGCAATGTTCGGTCATTCTCTGATCGCCGTGCAGATTGAAAAAAGCGATTTTAATACCGCTCGGCAAGGGCAGAACGGGAAGCGACGCTTCCATACCTTTGATATCTACTTTAAAAACTTCACTCATTTGTAAACCTCCCCGTATTTCCGATAAGCATTTTATCACAAAAAAATACGTTTGTCCAATTAAAACTCATATATTCCGAAATTAAAGCATAATTTTAATATAGCCGGGAGGTGGATATGGGGTTTCACGCAAAGAGTATAGAAGAGACAGTAAAAACGTTTGGTTCGGATGCTGAAAAAGGGCTTTCGGACGCGGGGGTTAGCGAAAACCGTAAAAGATACGGTAACAATGCGCTCACGCCTAAAAAAAAGAGAGGTTTTTTCGGCAAGATAGCAGACGCGCTTAAAGAGCCGATGCTTTTAATATTATTGTTCAGTTTTGTTATAGCGTTCGGGGCAAATATAGGTAAACTTTTAAAGACCGGAGACGGAGATTTCGGAGAATGTTTCGGAATACTTGCCGCTGTTATTTTATCCGTGTCTATAACTTTGATTATGGAGGGAAGTTCGGAAAAGGCATTTTCCGTACTGAACAAGATATACGATAATGTTAAAGTCAAAGTAATAAGGGGCGGATATACGCTTTTTTTGACGCAGGACAGTATTGTAGCGGGCGATATAGTGGTGCTTGAAAGCGGAGATAAAATAGTTGCGGACGGCAGAATAATAGAAAGCAACTGTCTCACGGTGGACGAATCCGCGCTTACGGGAGAAAGTCATGCGCTTGAAAAACAAGCGTCGGAAGTGCTTAATATATCCGTACCGCTTGCAGAGCGTAAAAATATGGTTTATTCGGGCACTTTTGTTACCGGCGACAGCGGTAAAATGGTCGTAACGGCTGTCGGGGATCAGACGGAAATAGGAAAAATAGCGGGTGAACTGTCCGTTAAACGAGATACAGATTCGCCGCTTCAACACAAACTTGCAAAACTGGGTAAGACCATAACGGCAATAGGCACCGTTACTGCCGTATTAGTGTTTATTCTCTCGCTTGTAAAACTTATAATGACTGGAGGGGTAACATTTACAAGCGTTCAGGATTTATTTATTTCCTGTATAATTCTTATAGTGGCGGCAGTGCCGGAAGGACTGCCGACAATAGTGGCGGTATCTCTTGCACTTAACATGATAAAACTTGCGGGGGAGAACGCTCTTATAAAGAAGATGATAGCCACGGAAACGGCAGGCGCGGTGAGCGTGATATGTTCAGATAAGACGGGAACGCTGACAATGAATAAAATGAGCGTATTGAGCGTATGCGGAAACGAATTCTGTCAGGCACCCGATAAACTTTCTAAAAAACCGCTGTTGCAGAATTTTATCTGTAATTCCACCGCGGAAATAAGCGGAAAGAGCGAAGAAAGTATGGTTTTCAGAGGTAGCGGGACCGAATGTGCTCTGCTTGTCGCCGCATTAAAGAGCGATAAAAGACTTGATTATAAAAAATACAGGAAAGAATACAAGATAATAAGCAGAATCCCTTTTGACAGCGATAAAAAATTCATGACGACGGTCATAGAAAACGACGGTGAGACGAGAGAACTTATAAAGGGCGCGCCTGAAAAAATAATACCTTTATGCGCGTTTTCCGAAAGGCAGAAAAATAAATTATTCTCAGATATAGAGTCACATCAGAGAAAGGCGAAACGTGTTTTATGTTTTGCACATCGGGACGGTTACGGAAATTATGAATACGACGGATACGCCGTTCTTGCTGACGCTATAAGACCGGAAGTGTATCAGGCGGTCAGGGACTGCAAAAAAGCAGGGATTAAAGTAAAAATACTGACAGGCGATAATTACGCCACGGCGTTTGCGGTTGCGGTTGAAACGGGGATAGCAACAAGCGAGAAAGAAGTTATAAACGCTTCGGAACTTGAAAAACTTGACGATGAAACATTGAAAAAACTCTTACCGCGAATCAAGGTAATCGCGCGCAGTACTCCCATAATCAAAC
>CALWBJ010000087.1 GCA_944376035.1 uncultured Clostridia bacterium
AGGCGGAGGCCCACATCCAGAATACCGCGCCGGGACCGCCCGAAATAATTGCGGTGGTAACTCCGACAATATTTCCTGTTCCTACAGTTCCTGAAACAGCCGTGGAAAATGCTTCGAAAGGAGATATCGCGCGTGAGTCAGAAGGCGTATCGGAACGGCTTTTTTTCTTCATGCTCTCTAAAGAGCCGCCTGCCGTGTGTTTTAAAGTGTAACCGAGTTTTCTTATCTGGAAAAATTTACTTCTGAAAGTCAAAAGCATACCGCAGGCGAGTATGAGCACTATCATGGGCACACCCCAGAGTATGTTTCCGTCTATCCAGTTTAAAATTTCGTAAATAAATTCCATAAAGTACCTTTTGTAAAATAAAATAAATTTTTTACCGTATAAGACCCGACGGTTAATATATTATCATAAATATTTTATATTTTGCAAGTATTTTAAAATGCAACCTCTTAATTCATTAAACATTAAAACTGAATAAATGAAAATAAGTTATTGAAATTTGGGTTGACAACTGAATAGAATAATGATATTATAAACTAAATAAATTTTTACGCGGTGAGGAAGCTTCTATGGAAAATCGCATAGTGTGTAATTGTAAGAAAGTAACGGTGGCAGATATAGAAAAGGCGCTTTTAACGCTCGATAATCTCGGAGACGTTGAAAAAGAATTTGAAGAAGTGCAGAAGATTACAAGTTGTTCTACCGGCTGCGGCGGTTGTCATGATAAGATTATGGATATTATCGCCGATTTTATGAACGACAAGCAGTAAATAAAACCGTTATTTTTTATAATTAAAAAGTAATGATAGGGTAAGGGGTTTTAGAGATTAAAAATTTTAATACCGTCGTTTTTTTTTTCGGCTAAATAAATCCAAAACTCAATTAACTAAAAAATAAAAATTGTTTTTAAAAAAGTTTATCGCCCTTCCCGGCGGAATTTCCGCCGGGAAGGGCGATTGTGTTTACTAAATTTATTTGTCTTATGTTAAAAATATAAAAGCCGTTTGTTAGGTTAGTTTTTGATTAAAAGCGTTTTGTACAATTATAAGTATTTTACAGTAACTTTTTTACAAAAACCTTATATTACCCAGTCGCCTTCCGACATGAGAACGATCCGCTCGCCGTTGGGTTTTATTCCGCATACAGACATGTCGGGAGTACCTATCATAAAGTCCACATGTTCGTTTGAGTCGTTAACTCCGGCGGCGGTTAATTCCTTTTTAGAGGCGTCGGCTCCGAGTTCTACCGTAGTAGGGTATGCCTTGCCTAGCGCAAGATGGCAACTGGCGTTCTCGTCAAAAAGAGTATTATAATAAAGTATACCGCTTTTTGAAACGGGCGAGTTTTTGCCGATAAGCGCTATTTCTCCCAGCCTTGAAGTGCCTTTATCGTGTTCGATTATGTTTTTAAGATGCTCGTATCCCGTTTCGGCAGAAAAATCGATCACTTTTCCGTTTTTGAAAGTTAAAGAAAAGTTATCTATTATATGTCCGTTTTCCGCAAGCGGGAGAGCAGATTTTACCGTTCCTTCCACTTTCATTCTGTGCGGAGCGGTGAAAACTTCTTCGGTCGGAAGATTTGCCACGAAATATACACCGTCTTGGGCGCGCTCCTTTGCGGAAAGCCAAACGTGTCCTTCTGCAAGTCCGACTTTTAAATCGGTACCGATTGAATTCTGAAAATGTATATATTCAAACTTTTCTTTATTAAGAAAATTTGCCCGCCTTTCGAGCGCGGCAATGTGTTTATGCCATTCGCCGATAGGGTCGGGGTAGTCCAGCCGCATAGTAGAGGCTATTGCGCCCAGAAGTTTGGCTTCGCAGTTTTCATCGTTCGGGAAAACTATTTTTGCCCATTCTGAGGTAGGAACCGAAACAACGCACCAACGTATGGCGTTGCCCATGACCTTATCAGAGTAATATTTCAGCGCCTTGCTTTTTGCTTTTGCCACTGCTGCGAGTTTATTTGCCGGAACATTTTTAAAAGCTTCGGGATTTTCTGCGGAAATTGATACAAGACAGAAGTTTTCTCTTACAAGTTCGTTTTTGCTTTCTATAAACCATTTGGGAATTTGGCAGAGCGCGTCCTGATCGGCGTATGTATAATTTATGTTTTCCAGCACTTCGTCATTCCAGCGAACGCGAACGATTTTTGCGCCCATAGCGTACGCCTCTTCGGCAAGCGCGTGAGCAATTTCCCGCCTTTCGACCGGACAGGATATTTCAAGACCTTGTCCGCGTTGAAGATTTACTCCGATTTCCAGAACAAGCCGTGCGTAATCTTTAAGTTTTTTTCCGGTAAACATATTCCACCTTCAATATTTTTATTTTTTTATTCAGATTTTATCTGAAATGTATTCATTGTTTTTCTAATTTACATATTATATAATTATGCAATAAAAGATAAAATTTTTATGATTTTAAAAATCGCTGTCTTAGCCGTGTATTTTTCTTAAACTGTTTTTATCTCAAAATACTGCGCAATCAAAAATCATTACAAATGAATTTTCACGTTTTATTATTGTATTATATTCATAAAAAGAAAGATAGTCAAGTGTGAAAAATCGTATTGACGTGAATATAAAAAAGTTTTTTGTCGAATGCTAAATACATATAAGTTTTTCTGAATAGTAATATTAAGAATTTTTTCTGATGTCAGTGATATATGTTTAAGACCGAATGAGTTATTTAACCGTGGCAGGCAATATAAAGTCATTTACCGAAAACTTTTTTTAACGGCTATGAATTATAATAAATAACTTTTTTATATTGACAATCAGATAATAATGTAATATACTTAATTAAAGTCTTAAAGACCGTTTACAGGTGGATATGTCCGTACTCGACAGGATTGAAAAATCTTCCGATATAAAAAAACTTAATATTAAAGAACTTAAAACGCTGTCGGGTGAACTGAGAGAACTTATTCTGGAAACAGCGGCCAACAACGGCGGGCATCTTGCGTCAAATCTCGGGATTGTGGAAACACCTCTCGCGCTGCATTATGTATTTGATTTTCCTGACGATAAACTTATTTTCGACGTCGGTCATCAGTGCTACGCGCATAAAATTCTGTCAGACAGAAAAAACGATTTTAAAAGCATGCGCACGGACGGCGGAATATCGGGTTTTCCCGATACCGAGGAGAGCGAGTATGACGCTTTTTGCACAGGTCACGCGGGCACATCTGTTGCGGCGGGTCTGGGGTTCTGTGCCGCTCGCGAGATAGAAAAAAAAGATTATTGCGTTATAAATCTTGTCGGAGACGGAGCGCTTTTTAACGGACTCAATCTCGAAGCGTTCGCGTCTTCTTTCAATAAACCCAAAAATTATCTCGTGCTGCTCAACGATAACGGTATGTCCATATCCAAGAACGGCAACGGTCTTTACAGGCGTATATCCAAAACCACTATGGGAAGAGGATATGTCAAAGGTAAATCGGCATTAAAGAAAATTTTCGGACAGTCTTTTATAACCCGAGGGCTTTCGGGATTTAAAAATTTTCTCAAACGTATTCTCAATAAAAACTCCTATTTTGAAATTTTCGGTTTTAAATATGTCGGCGTCATCGACGGAAACGATATCTCCGAAATGGTGAAGGTTCTGAACAAAGTCAAAACCACAATGAAGACTAAAGCCGTTTTTCTGCATGTAAAAACCACCAAAGGAAAGGGGTATGAACAGGCGGAGGAGCGCGCCGACATGTATCACGGAGTGGGAAAGAATCTTACGTTCGGCAGTAACATTTACTCTGCGCGCGCGGGCTTGACCGTCAGCCGTATGATAGACGAAGATAATAAGATAGTGGCAATAACCGCCGCGATGAAAGACGGAACGGGGCTTTCGGTTGTAGAGAAAGAACACCCTCGGAATTTTTTCGATGTGGGTATTGCGGAAGAATATGCGGTTACGCTTGCCGCGGGAATGGCTGCGGGCGGAATAAAACCCGTCGTTGCAGTTTATTCGACCTTTTTGCAAAGGGCTTACGACCAGATACTTCACGACGTATGTCTGCAAAATCTTCCCGTGGTTTTTCTTGTGGACAGGGCAGGATTTGTAGGCGCCGACGGAAAGACGCACCAGGGTGTTTTCGATATAAGTTTTTTATCTCATATGCCGAATATGCGCATACTTGCTCCCGCGTCTCCCGACGAACTCGAACTGTGCATAAAATATGCGCTCTCGCTCGGATGTCCCGTTGCCGTGAGATATCCTAACGATATATATGCATATCCCACACACGTGGTGGGCTTTGAAGAAAGACTGTGGTATAGGGTAAGGGACGGTAAAGATATAACCGTTCTTGCGGTCGGACCCAGAATGATGAAACTTGCCGAAGAAATTGCCGATACGCTTCCCTTTGAAACAGGAGTGGTAAACGCGCGTTCGGTTAAGCCGCTCGACCGAAATATGCTTGAAGAAATTTTTTCTTCTCCGGTAGTTACCCTTGAAGAAAACAGCGTAATAGGCGGTTTCGGAGACGCGGTGAGGCGCTTTTATGCGGAAAACGGGCACAATACAGAGGTTTTCTCTTACGGCGTAAAAGACAGGTTCGTACTCCACGGTTCGGTTTGCAGGCAGTTAACCGATAACGGTCTCGACGCGGAAAATATCTGTAATGATTTAATTAAAATAATAAAAACCAAAACAAAAGAAAGGATGGACGGGGAAAATATTACTCCGGAAAAACGATGAACAGAAACGCTAAAATTGTTGCATTTATAATAGTAGATTTTCTGACCGTAGCCGTGTCTTGGCTGCTGTCTTTTACGGTACTCGATTTTCCGATTGTAAGTACGTTTGTTTCAAGTTGGTATTTTTTTGTCGCCGCGGTCGTTATAACGATAGCGGTGTTTGCTCTTTTCGGACTGTACGTCAATCTCTGGCGCTACACGAATGTAGTTGAGGTTTTAAAGATTTTCGGCGCTGTCGCCTGTGTAGCGGCGGGATTGCTTGTTCTTTCGGTTTTTTCGGACGTTCTCAGTATCGAATGGGGACTTGTATATTCGTTTATTTTTGTTTCTCTTACCTGCGGGTGCAGATGCGTGTACAGTTTTTACGGTTACATGGTAAAGAAAATACGGTCTTCTTCACGTGCCAAGTACGGAACGCGCGTTATAATAATCGGCGCGGGAGACGCAGGCGCAATGCTGCTGAGAGAATTGCAGACTTCGGAAAAAACTTCAATGTATCCCGTCTGTATTCTGGACGATGACGAAAATAAAATCGGAAGATACTTAAACGGCGTAAAAATAATGGGAAAAACGTCGGAGGTCAAAAAATACGCCGAACTTTTACACGCGGAAAAAATCATTCTTGCCATGCCTTCGGTAAGTCAGAAAATCAAGAGCAAAATTATCGAAGAATGTCAGAAGACAAACTGTAAAGTCATGACCGTTCCGGGACTTTATCAACTTGCCGAAGGCTCGCTTTCGGTATCTGCGGTAAAGCAGGTTAATATTCTTGACCTTCTGGGCCGTGAACAGGTTACCGTAAATATCGACGAAATAATAAAATATATAGTAAATAAAGTGGTAATAGTTACGGGTGGCGGCGGCTCGATCGGCAGCGAACTCTGCCGTCAGATAGCATCGCATAAACCCAAACGGCTTATAATTCTCGATTTTTACGAAAATAACGCTTACGATATTCAGCAGGAACTTATCACCAAACATCCCGACCTCGACCTTGTGGTTTTAATTGCCAGCGTAAGGGACAGTAAAAAAATGAACAAGGTTTTTGAGACTTATAAGCCTCAGATAGTTTTTCACGCGGCGGCTCATAAACATGTTCCGCTTATGGAGAGTTGTCCTAACGAAGCGGTCAAGAATAATGTGAGCGGAACTTATAAAGTAGCCGACGCCGCGGGAAGAAACGGAGCGGAAAAATTCATTCTGATAAGCTCGGATAAGGCAGTAAATCCCACAAACATCATGGGCGCGACAAAACGTATTTGCGAAATGATTATTCAGGCAATGAACAAAAAATACACCACCGATTTTGTCGCCGTCAGATTCGGAAACGTTCTCGGCTCAAACGGTTCGGTCATACCGCTTTTTATGAAACAGATAGAGGCGGGCGGTCCTGTTACCGTTACTCATAAGGATATAGTCAGATATTTTATGACAATACCCGAAGCGGTCAGCCTTGTTCTTCAAGCCGGAGCATATGCAAAGGGCGGCGAAATTTTCGTTCTCGACATGGGCGATCCCGTCAGAATTTACGACCTTGCCGTCAATATGATAAAACTCAGCGGATTTGAGCCTTACAAGGATATCGATATTAAAATAACGGGATTAAGACCGGGCGAAAAACTTTACGAAGAACGTCTTATGGAAGAAGAAGGGCTTCAAAAGACTGCCAACGATAAGATTTCCATAGGCAAACCTCTTGATATCGACGAGAAAAATCTTTTCGATAAAGTAATGGAACTTTACGTAGAGGCTTATAACGAGACTGACAGAATGAAAGAACTTGTCCACGAACTTGTTCCTACTTACGTAATAGACAAAAGAGATGAAAAAGATAAACCCGTCAAGAGTAAAAGAACAAAAAAATCTTCGTCTGAAAAGTCGGAAAAGTAAATCTGCGAAAATGCGACACAACTGAGTTTACGGATGAAAACGGGGTAAAGGTTCAGAATAAACGCTCGGTGAAATAATTATTTTGTCTAATACTAAGAGAGAAAATTTATTACTTTCAGAGCAAATATTTAGTGAAACGTAATTGTTTTATTATAGAACCACTCGGATTAAGTTTTTGAAAATTCATGCATTTATAAAAAAATAATTTCAATAAACAAACGGGCTATGCTTTCCGTAAGAAAGCATAGCCCGTATTTTAATTTAATTTGAAATTTATTTTATAATACTTATTTGAATTTATTTACAATTATTTAGTCTTCACGCGCCCATTATATAATTTTTAAGTCTTCTAGATTTTTTGCCGATACGGAAAGGGGAAAGTCAATACTTTTCTTTTTGTTAGAATGTTCTGTTACTGCAATAATCATTGTTGCAAATACCATAATAATTGTAAACTCACCGCAATCTATCGATGAATAAGCAGTGAACATCGCAAAAGCCATATACATGAACAGGTTAAACTGAGTGTTTAAGGTGAATAAAATTTTTATTCTCACCAAATAATAGAAAATATATGCTGCAAATCCGACTAACCCCATTGTGGCAAGAGTGTGTAAAATTACCGAATGGAAGTTCTGCCCCACTTCTATAAAAGATACGGCGTAGCCTATACCTGCGCCGAACACAGGGAGTTTTTTGAAAAGTTCCCACGCCTCTTCATAAAGGTCGGTCCGCCCGGTATCATAGAGAAAATGTAATTTAAGATAGTTTAATATTTCGTCTACGTAATTGTTGAAAATAATAGCCGTGATTGCAATGCAAAGCAGTGCAAATAAAAACAGGCATGATAAAGCGTATCGGTCTTTATTTGAGAGATTGCGGTAAGCAAAATAAAAGCATATGGGAGTAAAAATTATTATTATTCCGAATGCTCCGTCGCTTCCTACGACTGCGGGCAGTAAATACATTAGTGCGAGCACGGGGAACAGTAAAATTGGCTTTCTTGCCGATACTATAAGATAATAACAGGCGGGAACCGCAAACAGCGCAAGATATCCGGCGTAATTATAATTTCCCCATCCAAGGTCTTTGTGTCCGAAAGGACCGCCCAAATAAATTCCCCATTCGATGAATAAATACTGTACTCCCGCTACCGCCGCAATACATACCAGTTGTGTGCAGAAGTATCTTTTATAAGAAAATCCTTGCGGCGGACAAAAATAAAGCGATAAAAAAGCATATTCGGCAAGCATGGCAACGCTTAAAGTTACCATGTGCATTATTCCCGAAGAGTAATATTCCATATACGGAGAAAAAAGTCCGCCCGTAAACATGGCAACGCCTACCGTAATTATAGGTAACACGAGTTTAAGAGAAACGGGCTTTTCCGGACGGAATCTTATTATATGCGTTACAACTCCCGCAACCACGGGTAAAAACAATAAATAAGTAAGGGGATTTGCAAAAACGCCGAGATTTCTGAAAATCAGTATAATGGAAAAAAGAAGCGGAATAATCGGGAAGGTGTCTTTTTTGAAAGCCATAAGATATCCTCCCGTAAGCGAAGCGACTGCCACGCCGACAAGTTGAAGTTCGCTCATCCAGAAAAGTAACGCAAAAAGCCCCGTAATAACGGGGTAGGTCATGCTGTAAAAAAAATTCTCAGGCAAGATTTTGATGCCTTTACGATAAATTACCGAATGTCCTGAACGCATGCGTACAGTATAATACAAATATTTATATTTTGCAAGCGATACGGTTTGAAAAAGGATTTTTTAGTCGCTTTACATACTGTTTTTTTTATGTTATACTTAAATACATCTGAAATTTAAATAAATTGTAAAGGTAAAGGTCTAAAAACATACGGAGAGAAGAATGAGCGAAAGAAGCACGATAAAATGGCTTATAAAAAATTCCGGAAAACAGCGTTTCAAAATGTGGGCGCTCGTGATATCCAACGTAATTTTTTCCGTACTGTCTATAATCTTCGCTTTTGCGATAAAGTATATTATCGACGGAGCGACTACTTCTAAATACGATAAACTGCTGTTCGGCGCCG